>JBAXFO010000128.1:0-9484 GCA_037139885.1 Planctomycetota bacterium | reverse complement strand
TCCCGTGACCGAACTCGTCACCGGCATCGATCTCGTGCGCGAACAGATCCGCGTGGCCGCCAACGAACCGCTGTCGTTCACCCAGGAACAGATCGTCCATCGCGGCTGTGCGATCGAATGCCGGATCAACGCCGAAGACCCCGCCGCCGACTTCCGCCCCAGCCCGGGCGTCATCACTAGCTGGCAGGCTCCGGGCGGGCCGGGCGTGCGCCTCGATACGCATGTCTCCCAGGGCTATCGCGTGCCGCCCAATTACGACTCGATGATCGCGAAATTGCTCGTCTATCAACCGACCCGCGCCCTCGCCCTGGCCGTCATGCGGCGCGCGCTTGCCGAATTCAAGGTCGAAGGCGTCAAAACGACCATTCCGATTTTGAAAGAGATTTTCAACAATTCCGCCTTCATCGAAGGCCGCGTCGATACGACGTTCCTCGAACGGACCATGCTCAATAAGGGTTAGAGTCGAGTCCATTTTTTTGTCGCCCCTGTCGATTCTGGTCCGCGCCGTTCGACCATGGCATGACGATGGCGAACGGCCTCGCATCCACGACTCGAAGGAGCGCAGCATGCCGATCCAAAAGATTACCCCGTTTCTCTGGTTCGCGACGGCAGCCGAGGACGCGGCCAAGTTCTACACTTCGATCTTCCCCAACTCGAAGATCCTCGCCACGACGCATTACTGCCCCGGCAGCCCAGGCCCCGCCGGCTCCGTGATGACGGTTGAATTCGAACTCGATGGCTTGAAATTCGTCGCCTTCAACGGCTGCGCCGTTTTCCAATTCACCGAAGCGATCTCGTTCGTCGTCACGTGTCAAACACAGGTCGAGATCGATGCGTTATGGGACAAGCTGACCGTCGGCGGCACCGAAATTCAGTGCGGTTGGCTGAAAGATCGCTTTGGCTTGTGTTGGCAGATCGTCCCGGCCGAGCTTCCCAAAATTCTCAAGAATCCCGATCCCGAAAAAGCCCAGAACGTCATGAAATCGATGATGGGCATGAAAAAGCTCGATATCGCGGCTCTCAAAAGAGCGGCCGGGATCTCGTGATTCGCTCGGCCATCCATCTTTTGTTTCTTTCGCCAAGGAGTTTGTCATGAGCAAGAAAGTCGATCCCATTCCCGCGGGCATGGAAGGTCTCATTCCGCACCTGGTTTGCGAAGGAGGCGCCGCGGCGATCGAGTTTTACAAGAAGGCGTTCGGCGCCGAGGAAGTGGGCCGCATGGTGGCGCCCGATGGCAAGCGCCTCATGCATGCCTTCCTGCGTCTCGGCACGAGCGTCATTTTCTTGGCCGACGATTTCCCCGAGTATTGCGGCGGGGTGTCGGGATCGCCCAAGGCATTGAAAGGCACGCCCGTCACCATCCACCGTTATGTCGTCGATTGCGACGCGGCGATCAAGCAAGCCGTCGACGCCGGGGCCACGGTCGTCATGCCGGCCATGGATATGTTCTGGGGCGATCGATATGGCGTCATCGCCGATCCCTTTGGACATAAATGGTCGATCGCCACGCACATCAAAGACATGACGCCCGAAGAGACGAAGGTCGCCATGGACGAAGCGTTTGCGCAGGCGCCGAATTAAACCGCCAAGACGCCAAGGTCGCCAAGAAAATCCATCGCGTCAAATCGCCCGAGAGCGATGCGCGTCGTTTGACCCCGCGCCGGGCTTATTGATCATCAACCCGGCACAAATCCTCAAAGCAGCCGCCGCTCAACAGCACGCGCGCCAGCGAGCGGGCGGCATTCTGATCTGTCGCCGTCAAGTAGGTTGCGGGGCTGGTTCCGTCGGTGCGGGCAAGGAGGCAGGCGCCAAGATGCCGCAGTCCGCGCGCCTCGCGATCTTCAATGTCGGCCGCGGGGATTTCGAGGCGATAAGCCGCACGAAAGGCGGCAATCGCTTCGTAAAACGCCCCACGGCAACGCGGTTGATGAATCGCTTTGAGAACGAGATGGGCGAGAAACAGGCCGATGTCGAACGCGGGTTCGCCGAACGTCGCGGTTTCGAAATCGACGAGCGTGAAGCCCTGGGCGTGGACGAGCATGTTCTTCGGCGTGAAATCGCCATGACAGAGCGCGACGCGGCGTTCGAGCAAATCGCGGATGAGCGGTTCGATTTTGTCCGCCACATCCGGACAGCGTTGGGCCACCGTGCGATAGAACGGGTCGACGCGGAGTTGGCGAAACACCGTCCCGTCGTCGAACGCGGCATAACGTTCGGCATGTCTCGACGAATCGGCGTGAATGCGTCCCAAGACTCGGCCCGCCTGCGCGGCGCACGCGACCTCGACGGAGCCCGCGAGGAGCAAGTCTTTCCAGGTCCCTGGTCCATCGGGAGCATGCGTCATCGCGAAGGCGAAGTTGGCGCGATCGACCCAGAGCACCCGCGGCGTCGTCGATTCAGGAAGAACGTCCGCGAGCACGTTCAGCACATCGACTTCGCGAAAGATCCGGTCGACATCGCTGAACCAGGCGTCGCGCGTGCGTAGTTGCGGGCAGGCTTGCTTGACGACGAAACGTCCCTCGGAAGTCTCGACGCGAAACACATTTCCCGAAACGCCGCCGGCAAGGAGCGTCGTTCGCTGGGCGACAATGCCGCGGTCGGTGAGATAGGCGTCGATGGTGGCGGGAGTCAGATTCTGCATAAAGTCGAGTCCGGGCGAGAAATCCAATCTTTTCACAATACGCACGCGGGCTTTCTTTCAAACGGCGATCTGGTAGGATGACTCGGTACGATGAAGACGGAGCGAAAGATCTCCCCGTTTCGCGTGTCGGCGCTGCAAATTTCGCGTTCGACATTCCTCGTCGACGCCCTTGTCGACGGCTCAACTCCCCGCCGGTGAAGTCTTCTTATCGTTTCTTCGCCGCCAGAAGGATGTTTCATGCCTCACGATCACGCCGTCGGCCATGGCGTGCTGGAAATGAATCCCAAGGGGTTCGGTTTCCTGCGTCAGCCGGCGAAAAGTTATGTGCCCCTCGCCAGCGATCCGTATGTTGCCGGGCAGTTGATCCAAAAGTTCAAGCTGCGCGAAGGCATATTTCTCAAAGGCCCCCTCGAGCCCGGCAAACCCGGGACAGCGCCGCGCTTGCGGAGCATCGACCTCATCGAAGGCCTCATCCCTACGGATTATAAACCGCGTGACTTTGACGAGCTGACGCCGATCGACCCTCAGGAGCAACTCGTTCTGGAGACGGGGCCCGAACCGTTGGCGACGCGCATGATGGATCTGTTCACGCCCATCGGCCGCGGCCAGCGCGGACTCATCGTCGCCCCGCCGCGCACGGGCAAGACGATTCTGCTTCAGCAAATCGCCCAGGCGATCACGACGAATTATCCCGACATGAAACTCGTCATGTTGCTCGTGGACGAACGTCCCGAAGAAGTGACGGAAATGCGCCGCACCGTGTCGGGCGAAATCATCGCCAGCAGTTCCGATCGCGACAGCTCCGCCCACACGCGCATCGCGCAACTCGTCATCGCCCGCGCCCGCAGGTTGGCCGAGCTCGGGCACGATGTCTTCGTCTTGCTCGACAGCATCACCCGTCTGGCGCGTGCGTTCAACAAGAGCTCGAACAGCGGCCGCACCATGTCGGGGGGCATGGATAGCCAGGCGATGGAGATTCCGCGGCGCATGTTCGGCGCCGCGAGGCTCGCGGAAGAAGGGGGCTCGATCACCGTCATCGCCACCGCCCTGGTCGAGACCGGCAGCCGCATGGACGATCACATCTTTCAAGAGTTCAAGGGCACCGGCAACATGGAGCTGGTTCTCGACCGCAAGCTCTCCGATCGCCGCATCTTTCCCGCGATCGATATCACCCAGTCGGGCACGCGTAAGGAAGAACGCCTGCTCGAACCCGAGACGTTCATCCAGGTGAATCTCCTACGTCGCAGCCTCAGCGACCTGGGCCCGAAAGAAGCGACCGAATCGCTCATCCAGCAGCTTTCCAAATCGAAGTCGAACGCCGAGTTTTTGATGCGCGTGGCGAAATACGTTCGCTGAGCGTTTCGATGAACGCTTCGGCGCAGGGCGCGCTGGCGATAGAAAATCTCCTCGCCGGCACAGTCCGCCCATGGCCGCAAAAGTTTTCGCGGAAGCTCGAGAAATCGTTCACAAGGCGCAAAGCTCTCAACGTATAATTGGAGCGGTTTCGCTGGAACTCTCTCGCTGCGGGGCGCGCTCATGGTCGACTTTGGCGGTCTATGGCTCACATCTTTCGGCCCGATGGAACTCACGCAAGACGGTTTGGCCGTGAGCGGGCATTACGTCAATCGCGGGCATCGCTGTCCCATCGTAGGCACGGTTGTCGGCGAACGACTTCGCTTTCGCTATGAAGAGCCGACCGAGCAAGGGACGGGTTGGTTCGAACTCTTGCGCCACGGCAAATTCCACGGCGGTTACACCCCTGAAGGGGCGACCCACGAGGGAACCTGGTCCGGGCAGCGCGAGTTCGACGGCATCTGGGATTCTTCCTTCGGCCGGCTGCGGCTCATCCAGGAAGACGCCCGCATGTTCGGCTTTTACGAAGGCGTCGGCAGTTCCACCATCGAAGGGGAAATCGTCGATGGCGAGTTTCGTTTTCAATATCAGGAGCCGCAAGCGGCCGGCGAAGGCAAGTTCGTCATCGATCCCGGCTTTCAGAGTTTCACCGGCGAATGGCGGCCGCTCGGATCGGAACGCTGGTTGCCGTGGGTCGGTAAGCGGGTGTCGCCGAAATCCAACGTGACATGGCTGCTGGTGCTCGAAGCGCACTGGCAACGTTCGATCGCCGAGCAGGAGTTTTCGTTTGGGCGGATGCTGGCCGAGTTTTTGAATCGGCACGAACACCTCGAAGTCCGCCATCGTTTTTTCGACGACGCCGTCAGCCTCGATCGCTGGTGCCGCGAGCTGTTGTATTTCCCGGAGCCGGCCGTGGTGTTGGTGGCCAGCCACGGCACGCCCGAGGGGATCAACGTGCAAGGCCGGACCATCGATTCGAAGCGCGTCATCGATTCGCTGCGTTACGCGGAGAATCTGATGCTGCTGCATTTCTCCGCATGCCTTGTGATGAAGGAAGAGGAGGAGGGCGATTTCGCCAAGCGCATTCAGAACGCGGCTCCGTTCCCCATTTCCGGCTACACAACCAGCGTCGATTGGGGCGGCAGCGCGGTCCTCGAGTTCAATTATCTCGACATGATTCTCAGCAAGGGCCTGCCCCCCGCGAAGGCCGCGGAGTATCTTCTCAAGCTGGTCAAATACGCGGGCGACTCCGTCCCCGAGGGCTCTCCGTATCCCCCGGCCGGGTTCCGATTCTTTTCTCCGTCGGGCAAGATGACCTCGAGCTTCGACGAACCTTCGCTCGACGAACTGCCGCCCCCCGCCATGAATGAACTGTTCCTGGCTTGAGGTCCGCGCATGCCGCCGGTCATCGAAGTCGAAAACGTCGAGAAGGTTTACGGCCAGGGAGCCGTGAGCGTGCATGCGCTGCGCGGCGTCTCCCTCACGATCGAACCAGGCGAATTCGTCGCCATCTGCGGCTCCTCCGGGTCGGGCAAGACGACGCTCATGAACATTCTCGGCTGCCTCGATCATCCGACGACGGGCCGATACCTTCTCGACGGCGTCGAAGTGAAGACTCTGAGCCGCACCGAGCAGGCTCATCTGCGCAATCGCAAACTCGGCTTCGTCTTTCAAGGCTTCAATCTGATGAAGCGCAATTCGGCGTTGGAAAACGTCGCGCTGCCGCTGGTCTATCGGGGCGTCGTCCGCGGCGAACGGCGCCGGCGCGCCGCGGCGATGCTCGAACTCGTCGGCCTGGGAACGCGTGCGGATCATCTGCCGAACCAGCTTTCGGGCGGCCAGCAACAACGCGTCGCCATCGCCCGGGCGCTGGTGAACGAACCGCACATTCTTCTCGCGGACGAACCGACGGGGAACCTCGATTCGGCGACCGGGGCGGAGATCCTCAAGGAGTTCAGCCGCCTCAACCGCGAATTGAAGCAGACGATTGTCTTGGTGACGCACGATCCCGCCGTGGCCGCCCAGGCGCGGCGCGTCATCACCGTCCGCGATGGAGCCTTGGCCAGCGACGTTGGTTAGCGTTTGAGGCGAGCCGCCGGGCTTGTCCCGGCGGGACAAACCCGCCGGCTCGCGCCGAAGATTCAGCCTGGACAAGGCGCTAGAGGCGAGCGCGTCACAACGAAGATCGTAGGGACATGTTATGGGCTTACTCGCCGCCTTGCAACTCGCGTTCGGCGCCTTGCTGGTGCACAAGGGGCGTTCGATGCTCACCAGTTTGGGCATCGTGATCGGCGCCGGTTCGGTCATCGCCATGGTCTCGGCGGCGGGCGGCGCGCGGGCGAAGCTCGACGAGCGCCTCGACAACGTCGGCAAAAGCCTGATTCTCATTCGCCCCGGCTCGCGCACGCAGAACGGCACGCTCGCCGACGTCAAACCCCTGACGAACGACGATGCCGCGTATGTGCGTAAGCATTTCCATGGCCTTGTTTCCGGGGTCGCGGAGGTGCAGGTGTCGATGCGGCTCGTGTCGACGCGCGTCCGCAACAGCACGACCATGGTGACAGGGACAGTTCCCGATATGCGGAAAGTGCGCGGCTGGGCGATGGCGTCGGGCCGCTTCCTCGCCGAGGAAGACGTGAAGAAGCAGGCTGCGGTTTGCGTCCTCGGGCAGACCGTGCGCGAGAAACTCTTTCCCGACAACGTCGATCCCATCGGCCAGACAGTGCGCGTCGAGCAGATGTCGCTGCGCGTCGTCGGCGTCGCTCAGCCGAAGGGGCGATCTCCCGTCGGCGGCGATCAAGACGATCAAATCTTCATCCCGGTATCGACGCTCCAGCGCAAGCTCGTCAACGCCGACAGCCTGGCCATGATCATCACATCGATCGCCGACATGGATCAACTCGACAAGGTGAAGAACGATCTCATGGCCGCCCTGCGCGAGCGCCGGCGCGTGAAGCCGGGGCAGGAGGATTTTGATATTTCGAGCGTCCAAGAAATGACTGCTCTCGCCGTCATCATGACGGGCACCATGCAGATCCTCATTGGCGTGATCGCGTCGATCTCGCTTCTCGTCGGCGGCATCGGCATCATGAACATCATGCTCGTTTCGGTCACCGAGCGCACTCGCGAGATCGGCATCCGCATGGCCATCGGAGCCACGCCAGCCGATGTGCTCGCCCAATTTCTCATCGAGGCGCTCATGCTCTCGCTCGTGGGCGGATTGATCGGCATTTCGCTCGGCGTGGCGGCGGCGTTTGGACTTGCGTTCGTGGCCGGCTGGCCGGTGTACATCGACTATCACATGGTCGCGCTGTCGTTTCTCATCTCCGGCGCGGTCGGCGTCTTCTTCGGCTACTATCCGGCCCTCAAGGCCTCGCGTCTCGATCCGATCGAAGCGTTGCGCTACGAATAATTCAGATCGACCATTCCCCGTCCGTGGCTTGGCCGTCGATCGCGACACGTTTCGCCGCCAGGCCAATCGCTCCGTGAACGACCGCCGATTCTCCCAGAGCTGCGGGGACGATGTCGTAGCAATCGGCGAAGGGGGCGAAGACGCGCTGGGCGACGAGCGTGCGGATCGGCGTCAGCCAGAGCGATTCATCGATGAGCGACACGCCGCCCCCCAGGACGACGCGTTGCGGGCAGACCAGCGCGATCACATGGCACAACGCCTCGGCGAACGCCTCGCGCGCGGCCATCAGAATGGCGTTCGCCGTCGCGTCACCCGCCAACGCGGCCCGGGCGACATCCTGAGTCGTCAACTCCGCATTCCCGGTCGCCTGCCGAGCCGCGTCTTGAATCGCCCACCCGGACGCGATCTGTTCCAGCGGCACGCATTTGGCGGAGCCGGGCACGCTTGCACGCAGGTGGCCGATTTCCGCCGCGCCGCGGCCGCAAGCCCGGTAGATATCGTTGTTGAGAATCAAGCCGCCGCCGATGCCCGAACCGATGGTGACATAAAAGAGGGGCGACGTGCCGACACCTGCTCCGTAGAGAGCTTCACCGAGCCCAGCCACGTCGGCGTCGTTGCCCAGAGCGACGGGAACGGGAAGGCGCTGCTGGAGCCAAGCGCCGAGCGGGAAATCGTCCCAGCCAGCGATTTGATGCGACTTGATCGTGCGCTGCCGGCGATCGTCGACGGGACCGCCGAAGCCGATGCCGGCGGCGCGGAGATCGTCGTTGGTCAAGCGGGCCTGGGCCAGCAATTCGGGCAGGGCGCGCTCGATTTGCCGACGAATGCCCGCCGCGCCTTCAGCCGGGGCGACCGTGCCTCGCCAAAGGTGCGTCACGACGCCATCGCCCGAGCCGATGCCGAGCTGCAATTTCGTGCCGCCGATTTCGATGCCAAGATACATCGCGTTTCCCCCCTTCGCGGTTTGCGTCAATGATGCCAGGGTATGAACCGGCCAAAGGGGGAAAAGGCGAAACTTGCCGGGCACGGCAAACCGGGAAGCCGCACCCCCGGCGCATCACTTCGGCAACGATCGCCTTTTCGCACGGCCACGGCACACGGTGGGACGCCGATTTCGTAAACTGTTTGCGACCTCTCCCCTCACCACGAAGGAATCCGTTCCATGGGGGCATCCCTCGCGCCGTCCGCTTCGACACCGCCCACTCCGGGGTTTTGGGGCCTCTATGAGCGGACCCCGCTTTACGTGCGGATTGCGATCGCGCTCTTGGCGGGCGTCGCCGTCGGCTGGGTGATGGGGCCCGAAGCCGGGGTTTTCAAGCCGATCAGCGATATTGTGCTGCGGTTGCTCGGCGCGCTCGCGACGCCGCTCATCTTCTGCGCCCTGACGAACGCGTTGCTCTCGGCGCAGGTGACGGGGCGGGCGTTTCTGCGCATGCTGGCCCTGTTGATGATCAATACGTTGGTGGCCATTTTCGTCGGCCTGGCCGTGGCCAATACGGTGCAGCCCGGTTTTTGGGTCAAGGCGGAGCAGCAAGAGGTCCAGGCCGAGGTGCAGGCCAAAGTCGCTGCGGCCGAGAAGAAAGCGGGAGGCTCGCACGATTTCGTCAACAAGGTTCCCGGCAGCATTCTGCAACCGCTCGCGGATAACGATATCATCGCCGTCATTCTTATCGCCCTGGCGTTCGGCGTGGCGCTGCGCATCGTGCGGACGCAGCAGGCCGGGCAAGACGTACAGCCGTACCGGGCTGTCGAGCATTTCCTCGATACGATCTTTCGCTGCGTCATGATTATTTTGCACTGGGTGTTTCACCTGGTGCCGTTCGCGGTCTTCGCGGTCGTCGCCCGGCTTGTCGGCGAGAAGGGCTTTCATCCCTTCGTGCAACTGGGCGGCTTCGTCGTCGCTGTCCTTTTGGCCCTGTCGATCCAGGCGGGTTATTATCTTGTGCGGTTGCGCTGGGGCTCGTGGGTTCGCCCGGAAGACTTCCTGCGCGGCGCCTCCGACGCTCTGGCGATGGCGTTCTCCACCGCCAGCTCCGCGGCCACGTTGCCGGTCACGTTCGAATGCATGGTCAAAAAGA
>JBAXFO010000127.1:0-9493 GCA_037139885.1 Planctomycetota bacterium | reverse complement strand
CTTAACGATTCATCGACGCAAGCGACGAGGAAATTGGCGTCGTCCTTGGTCAGGCACATCGGGGGTTTGACGCGCATGACGTTGCCGAAGAGGCCGCCTTTGCCCAGGAGCAGACCGCGTTCGCGGCAAAGCTCCATCAGTTCGGCGGCTTCGGCTGTGGCGGGTTCCTTCGACGTGCGATCTTTGACCAGTTCGATGCCGAGCATCAGGCCCATGCCGCGGACTTCGCCGATGAGGGGATGGCGTTTTTGCAGCTCGAGGAGGCTGGCCTTCATGTGTTCGCCGACGACGTGGGCGTTTTGCTGGATATTCTCGTTTTCGATGACTTCGAGCGTGGCGAGGCCCTGGGTCATGGAGATGGGGTTGCCGCCGTACGTGTTGAAGTGGACGCGGTTGGTCATCATCTTGGCGATTTCGGGGCGGGTGACGCAACCTCCGAGGGGGACGCCGTTGCCGATGCCCTTGGCCATGGTGATCATGTCGGGGGTGACGCCCCAGTTCTCGAAGCCCCAGAATCTCGTCCCCGTGCGGCCGAAGCCGGTTTGCACTTCATCCGCGATGCAGAGGCCGCCGTACTTACGAACGATATCGTAGGCGATTTGAAAGTATTCTTTGGGAGGCGTCACCGTGCCGCCGACGCCCTGGATCGGTTCGGCGATGAAGCACGCCGGCTCGCCCGAGGTTTCGTAGCGGATGAGGGGTTCGATATCGCGGGCGCAGCGCACGTCGCACGTGGGATAGGTGAGGCCGTAAGGACAGCGATAGCAGTAACCGGGCGTCGCGTTTTTGACGGCGACCGCGGGGTTGCTCTTGAACTTCCAGTTGCCGTGGGCGGTGAGGCCCATGGTGGCCGCGGTGCCGCCGTGGTAGCTGTTCCGCAACGAAATGACTTCGCTCCGGCCGGTGAATTCGCGGGCCATGAGCACGGCCAGTTCGTTCGCCTCGCTGCCGGAGTTGGTGAAATACGAGACGGTCAGCCCGCTCTCGGGGGGCGTGTGCTCGGCGAGTTTCTTCGCGAAATTGCCGGCGGCGGGATGGAGATAGATCGTGGTCGTGTGTTGCAATTTGCCGACTTGCTCTTTCACTTTCTCGACGATGTAGGGATGGCAATGCCCGACGGAGACCGTGACGATGCCGGCGAAGGCGTCGAGGTAGCGCGTCCCCTTTTCGTCGAACAGATACTGCATGTGCCCTTCGACGATGAGCAGCGGCTCGCGGTAATAGGTGACCAGCCCTGGCGTGAGATATTGGCGGCGCAGGGCGAGGACTTCGGCTTTCGGAGGACCGTCGTACGGTTGCGGCTGGTGGTCGCAAACGGGCAAAGGGGTACGCATGATGTTTCTCTCACGGCAATGATGGTGCGGCTCCGACAACGTGCGAACCGGCATGGGCGATTCGTCAATCAAGCTTTGTCATTCGTGTCTTGCGGTCTTTCGACACCTGTTCCCGGCGGCATTCCTGGCGGCATCCCTTTGGCCCATGGCCGCCCGGCGGGTTGTTCCGCAAGCATGCGTCGCCCCACTTCGGTTTCCCAGGGATCGACATGAACGATTTGCTCGTCCTTCCAAAAGACAACTTTCGTACCCGTGACGTGGGCACGCAACACCACGTTCCTTGCGACTTCCTCAAATGCCGCGTCCAACGCTTCTTTCGTACGCTGAAATCGCTCGTCGGTTGTCATGATTTGCGTCCGTTGCGAAATTTTTGAAAGGCTGACGCCTGCCAAACTTTCTCCACAATCATGCTCCGCCCGCCTTGGTTTTCCAGATCGGATCGGCGTGCGATTCGCTGGAGGTTTTAAACCAACGGGTGAGGATCATCTTTTGTTGCGTGTAGAATTGCACGCCTTCGACCCCCTGGATGTGCAGGTCGCCGAAGAACGATTTGTTCCAGCCGGTGAACGGGAACCACGCCATGGGAGCGGGCACGCCGACGTTGACGCCGATCATGCCGGCGTTGAAGCGACGCTTGAATTCGCGGGCGGCCCAACCGCTGTTGGTGAAGATGCAGGCGCCGTTGCCGTATTCGCAGCTGCGGCCGATCGCGAGGGCTTCGTCGAGATCGCCCGTGCGGACGACCGAAAGCACCGGGCCGAAGATTTCGTCTTTGGCCAGGCGCGTGTTCGGTTTCACGCGATCGACGACGCTCGGGCCCAGAAGGAAGCCGTTGCCGGGAATATCGAACGCCCGGCCATCGAGAGCGACCTCGGCGCCTTCGGTGACCGCGATGTCGAGATAGGAAGCGACGCGATCGCGATGGGCGCGCGTGATGAGCGGGCCCATGTCGACGTTGGGGTTGCCGTCTGAGGGGCCGACTTTCATCGCCTTGCCGACTTTGCAAAGCCCCTCGACCAGATCATCGGCGATTTTCCCGATGGGGAGCGCGATGCTGCCGGCCATGCAGCGTTCGCCGGCGCACCCGAAAGCCGAGGCTTGCAGGGCCTTAACGGCTTGATCGAGATCCGCGTCGGGCATGATGATGAGGTGGTTTTTCGCTCCGCCGGCCGCCTGGACGCGTTTACCGTGGGACGTGCCCGTTTCGTAAACATGCTTGGCGACGCCCGTGGAGCCGACGAACGAAATCGCCCGCACCAGCGGGTGCGTGAGCAGCGCGTCGACCGCGACCTTATCGCCATGCACGATGTTGAACACGCCCGGGGGCAGGCCCGATTCGATCAGAAGTTCGCCGAGCTTGAGAGCCGAAAGGGGCACTTTTTCCGAGGGCTTGAGGATGAACGTGTTGCCGCACACGAGGGCGACGGGGAACATCCACAGCGGCACCATCGAAGGAAAATTGAACGGCGTGATGCCGACGCAGACGCCGACGGGATGTCGACTGGTTTCGCAATCGACGTTGGTGGCGAGATTTTCGAGAGCCTGGCCCATGAGCAGGCTGGGGATGCCGGCGGCGAACTCGACCATTTCGATGCCGCGCTGCATTTCAGCGCGCGATTCGGCGATGGTCTTGCCGTGTTCGCGGGTGACGAGCATCGCCAATTCTTCGAAATGGGCGTGCAGTTTTTCGCGATAACGAAACATGACGCGCGCCCGTTCGACGGCGGGAGTCTCGGCCCATTCGGGCAGGGCGGCGGCGGCGGCGCGGACGGCCTTATCGATCTCGCCGACGGTGCACAGCGGCACTTCGGCCTGCACTTCGCCGGTGGAGGGATTGAAAACCTGGCCGCGACGTTCGCTGGTCGACATTTCGAGTCGGCCGCCGATGAGCATCGGCGCTTGATAAGGAGCGGCGGCGGAAGTTGCAGTAGACACGGGCGCATCCTTTTCTCGTGGGGCTTCGTCGGCCGACGTCGGGAACATCGCGCCGAAGGGCGGGGTGGGGTGTCGTCGCCCGCCAATCACGTTATGATAGTTCCAACGATACGATACCCCAAGGAGCTACCACTGTCATCGGGGGGGGGAGAACGACAAATGGCTCGCATTGTACGCAGCGGCTTGATCCAGGCAACGTTATGCGAACCGGCGACATCGCCGGCGGAGAAAATCAAACAGGCGATGTGCGACAAGCACGAAGCCCTCATCGCCCAAGCGGTCGGCCGCGGCGCTCAGATTGTTTGTCTACAGGAACTGTTCTACGGGCCGTATTTCTGCGCCGAACAGCAAACGAAATGGTACGGCCTCACCGAACGCGTCCCCGACGGCCCGACGACGAAACGCTTCGCCGCCCTCGCCAAAAAGCACGGCATCGTGCTCGTCTTGCCGGTTTACGAAGAGGAGATGACCGGCGTCTATTACAACACCGCCGCCGTCATCGACGCCGACGGCTCTTACCTGGGAAAGTTTCGCAAGATCCACATCCCTCAGGTTCTCCCCGGTTTCTGGGAGAAGTATTACTTCCGCCCGGGCAACCTCGGCTATCCCGTCTTCAAGACGCGCTTCGCCGATGTCGGCGTTTACATTTGCTACGACCGCCATTTCCCCGAAGGGGCTCGCTGCCTGGGCCTGGCGGGAGCGGAGATCGTGTTCAATCCGTCGGCCACGGTCGCGGGGCTTTCGGAGTATCTTTGGAAACTCGAACAGCCCGCCCACGCCGCCGCCAACGGTTACTATGTCGGAGCCATCAACCGCCCGGGTTGGGAAGAGCCGTGGCGCATCGGCGAGTTTTACGGGCAAAGTTATTTCTGCGATCCGCGCGGCAAGATCCTCGTCGAAGGGTCGCGCAATACGGATGATATCGTGATCGCCGATCTCGATCTCGATCTGATCCGCGAAGTGCGGAATACCTGGCAGTTTTACCGAGATCGCCGACCCGATTCGTATGGGGCGATCACGGCTCCGTGATTCGTTTTGCGCGTTCGCGACTCTCCGCAGGAGAGCGCTGACGTCACGCACGCTCAACGGCTTAGCGCGTGCGTCACGTCAACGCTCTCCTGCGGAGAGCCGCGAACAAACTGCGTCGAGTCTTTTTTCTTAGGGACGATTTTGATATGGCGAAGCCTCTTCCGGAAACGATTCTTCAGTTTGGCGGCGGCCGTTTCCTGCGGTCGTTTTTCGATCGCTTCGTGCACGACGCCAACGAGGCGGGCCAAGAGATTGGCCGGGTCGTCGTCGTGCAATCGACGCCGGGTTCGCGGGCCTCGCTGCTCAACGCCCGGCCCGAGGGATATCCCCTCCTGGTGCGCGGCATCGAGAATGGCGCCGTGGTCGATCGCGTCGATCGCATCGGCAGCGTGAGCCGCGGCCTGGAAGCGGCGACGCAGTGGGACCAGGTTTTGGAACTGGCCCGGGCGCCGCAGCTGAAGTTCATCGTGAGCAACACTACCGAAGCGGGCTATGCCCTGACGCCCGACGATCGGCTCGACGGCAATCCTCCCGTCTCGTTTCCGGCCAAGTTGGCGCGCGTTCTCTGGGAGCGCTTTCAGGCGAAGGGTTCGCCGCTGATGATCTTGCCGTGCGAACTGTTCGAGCGCAATGCGAATCGTTTGCGCGAATTGGTCGTGACGCTCGCGGGAGAATGGAAGCTGCCGGTCGAGTTCGTCGCCTGGCTCGATACGGATTGCATCTGGCTCAATAATTTGGTCGATTGCATCGTCACCGCGCCGCCGCCGGATCATCCGATGATCGCGAGCGAACCGCTGCTCAACGTCCGCGAACCGTTCGCTCTGCTAGCCGTGGAGAAGCCGGCGGGCAAGACGGTGTCGTTTCTGCAACACCCGGACATTCATTTAGTCGACGATGTCGGCCCGTATCATCTGCGGAAAGTCCGCATGCTCAACGGCACGCACACCGCCATGGTCGCCAAATTCAAACCGGCCGGGTTCGAGACGGTGATTCAAGTGATGAGCGATCCGGCCGCAAGCCGCTGGGTGCGCGATCTTCTTTATGAAGAGATCGTGCCGACGCTGGCGTATCGCAGCGAAGGGGTGGCGTTGTTCGCGGATCAAACGTGGGACCGCTTCCGCAATCCGTTCTTGAACCATCGCCTCGCCGACATCGCCGCCCATCATGCGGACAAGGTGAAGATTCGGTTGCTGCCGACGATCGAGGAATATACGAAGCTGTTCGGCAAAGCGCCGCAGCGTTTGAGTGAAGCCGTCGCGGTGGGAACGCCGTGATGGGTGAGTAGTGCCTCGTCCAGGCTAAATCTTCGGCGTGAGCCGGCGGGTTTATCCGGTTTATCCCGCCGGGACAAGCCCGGCGGCTCGCCTCAACCGAAAACTTCGTCTGGTTGACGCAGTAGGGCGCGGCGAACCATTACGCCTTCGGCAGATTGATGACGGCGTCGAGAATCTGCTGCACGTCGTCGGGCGAGTTGATGCGGTTGGCGGGATTCAGCTGGAGCAGGCGCCGCACGACAGTATCGAGCGCCTCGGGAACTTCAGGCCGCAGCTTGCGCGGCGACGGCGGCGGCAGAAACAGACGTTGCGAGAAATCGTAGATGTCGTTGCCCGCGGAGGGGAAGGGTTTCTTACCCGTCAAGCACCAGTAGAGCACGCCGCCGAGCGAATAAAGATCCGCACGAACATCGACGGCATACGGATTCTCAAATTGTTCGGGGGCCATATAGTCGAGCGTGCCGACGATATGGCCCGTCGTGTTTTGGTCGACGTTGCGGCGATACGCCAGACCGAAGTCGAGCAATTTGGCGGAGCCGTCTTCGGTGATGAGGACGTTCGAGGGCTTGATGTCGCGGTGCACGAGCTTATGGCGGTGAGCCTCGGCCAGGGCGGATGCGATCTGTGCGGTCCAGCGGCAGGCGTCGGCGATGGCGAGCGGGCCGCGTTTGTGAACCATGCGTTCGAGGTCTTGGCCGCGCAGATATTCCATGACGAAATAGTGCAGGACCGTGCCGCGATCGTCCGGGCAGGTGGCGCCGCCGAGATCGATGGCGGCGACGACGTGCTTATGGCGTAAACGAGCGATCGAGCGAATTTCGTTGAGAAAGCGATTGAGGACCCGGCCATCCTGGTCGCCGTTGTTCGGCAGCACCTTGACGGCGACCGGGGTGCGCAGCGCGGTATGTTCGCCGCGATAAACCACGCCCATGCTGCCGCTGCCCAGGCGATCGAGCAAGCGATAGTTGCCGAGCACCATGCCGAACGTCGCTCCGGCGATGAGGCGATGGGCTTGAAACGGCGTGAGCAGCCGCCAGTCGACAAGGTTGGAAAGCAGCTCTTCGGACGTGGAACAGCGCAACAGATCGCCGCGAATGGAGGGGGCGATGTGCTTGAGATCGTCGAGCGGAATGAACCCCTGATTGACCAGTTCTTTGAGAAACGTCAGCGGCGCGAACTTGGCCGCGGCCGTGAGAACGGAACTGGTCGTTGGCGTCGCAACCTGCGGTGTCGTCATGGTGATGTCGGTGCGACCGCCTCCCTGGGGCACGGCCGACTTCGAGCGGCCCAACCCAACATTCCCGCTTGAAGTTAGCAGATGATCAAAAGAACTATAGGTTGTAAACGAGAGCGAAGCAAATTTCTCCAAAAACGCGAATCTGCTGCCTCATTTTTGATCGATTGTCCCTCCCTTCTGCTGCAATTTCATCCGACATCTTCCGAACCCGCCGCATTTTTCCCCTGGCGGAATCGGCTCGGGTCGACGAAAATTCAAACTCCTCGCCAGTTTCGCATCCGTGAGTCGTCGCCCATGAATATCGCCTCGTTTGGAGTTGTGATCGTCGTGTCGCTGCCGGCGTTCGTCGGCGGCGCCGAGGAATTGATCAAGATCGCCCCGCAGAAGGTCGCCCCCGCCAACGACGGCAAAATGCCCATCACGAAGCTCGCGCCAGCGAAGCTGTATCCGCCGCTAGGAACGATCACCTACCCCATTACGACGTCGTCGGCCAAGTGCCAGGCGTATTTCGATCAGGGGCTCAACTACTTTTACTCGTACGTGTGGATGGAGGCGGCACGCTCGTTCGAGACGGCCCTGACGCACGATCCCGATTGCGCGATGGCTCACTGGGCCCTGAGCCGAGCGATCGAGAAATGGGGCAAGGGTCAATCGGGGCCGTCGTTGACGAAGGCCAAAGATCTCTTGGCCAAGGCGTCGCACCGCGAAAGCCTGCTCATCAAGGCCCGGCTTGCCGAGAAGGGTTTGCTCGACCCCGCCACGCTTCCGGAAAATCGCAAGAAGGACGCGGCCAAATATCTCGACGAACTCCTCACCCTTTACGACGACGACATCGAAGGCTGGTTCCATCGGGCTCAAGTCGCCGAAGGGCCCAACGCCGCGGTCCCGTATTATAAGGCCCTGCTCCGCGTCGCTCCGCTGCACGCGGGAGCACATCACGAACTCATCCATCATTATGAAGGGATCAAACGCCCCGGGCTCGGTTGGCCTCATGCGGTCAAGTACATCGAATCGGCGCCGGGCATTCCCCATGCGTTCCACATGCAATCGCATCTGGCCACGCGCATCGGCAAATGGGAGAAGACCGCCGACATGTCGAGCAAGGCGATCGAACTTCAGCGCGCGTATCACAAGGAGTACGGCATTCTTCCGGCCGAAGATTGGCAATACTCGCATCATCTCGAAACGCTGACCCTGTCGCTGATTCACGAAGGCCGCTACCGTGAGGCGAACGCGATCAAGGCGTTCAGCGAGGCGGCGAAGTATGTCCATGCCCAGCCCTGGTTCGCGTTGCAACTCGCGCAGCACGATTGGGAAGCCGCCCTCAAGACCGCCGACGCCAACAAAAAGCGGAAGGCCGACCGAAGCTATTTTCGCGCCCTCGTGTTCCTGGAACAGGGCGACATCGGCCGCGCCATTCCCGAGATCAACGTGCTGCACGAAGCCTATCGCGGCAATCGCGCGGACAAAACCCTCGAGCTGCGCCTTTACGAATTGCAGGGACTGCTCATGTGCCGGCAAGGGCAGGCGGAAGCGGGGCTCAAGTTGCTGGAAAAAACTGTGTCCCGAACGAAGGACGATTATAAGCATCATTCCTGGGGCCAGGGAGCCTATTTCATGGAACGCTGGGGCCAGGCCGCCCTGAACGCCGGCAATCTCGAAGTCGCCGAGGAAGCGTTTTTGGAAGCGTTGGCTCACGACGCCGGCAGCGTGCGCGGAGCCCTGGGCATGCAAATTGTCTGCGAACGCCAGGGCCGCTCAGACGAGGCGGCGCAATTCGCCGATCTCGCTCGCCGCTGCTGGAGCCGTGCCGATCAAGGCGTCCTCGAACGCGAACGCACCAAGATGTCGACCCGCAAGAATTAGTCCCCCCGAAGAGAAGCCAACCGATGCACTCGCTTATGACGTTGCTCCTGCTGGTCCCCGTGTTCGCCGAACCGCCCCGCAGCGGCCTGGAAATCGGCCAACGACCGGGACCGTATTCCTCGCTGGTCGTGGTCGGCGCCGAGCGCGGCACGCAACACTGCTTCGTCTGCGAAGCCGAAAACCGCCCCCTCGTCATCGTCTTCGCCCGCACCCCCAGCGAACCGCTCGGCAAACTCCTCCACCGCATGGACGGCCTGCTCAAGAAATCGACCGACCTTCGCGGCTGGACAACATTCCTCGCCGCCGACGCCGGCCCCCTGGAACCCAACCTCATCGCCTGGAGCCGTAAACACGCGACGGGCAGCGTACCGATCACGATCTTCGAAGACCCCGTCGGCCCCCCAGCCTACCGCCTGGCCGCCGACGCCGAAATCACCGTGCTCGTCGCCTCGAATCGCAAAGTCGCCGCCCGCTTCGCGTACCGTCCGGGTGAACTCGACGACGCCGCCATCCAATCGATCGCCGCCGCCGCCGAGCAGCTGCGTCCCGTCGACAAGAAATAACCCCTCGAACCAGGCCCTGGGATAAGGGCCTCCGAATCCCGGAATCGCCCCATGCGCGCCAAAAACAGCTTATTCATGGCAGATAAGGCCAGTATACTGACCTTAAAATGCATACCTTTGTCGATTCCGAGACGTGTGAGCCCGATATTCTAAACGTTTGTCAATGTTGCGGGCGAGCTCGTTGTGATCCGAGCGCTTTGATCCTTGGATTCGGAGTACCTTATCCTTCCCCGAAAAACCCTGGCCTATCGCTGC
>JBAXFO010000126.1:0-9510 GCA_037139885.1 Planctomycetota bacterium | reverse complement strand
GAATTGTAAACGAAAAGCAGGCGAATCGACCGAGATTTTTGGTCTCGTTCGATTCGCCTGTGGGAAAAGCGTTGTTAAGTTACGACGGACGTCACAACGAATTCACGAATTGGTCGAGTTCCTGTTCGGCGGCGTCTTTCGCCAAACCGTATCGGCGTTGCAGGATCCCCGCGAGTTGGTCGCGTTTGCCGGCGACGACGGCGAGGTCGTCATCCGTCAGTTTGCCCCATTTCTCGCGGACTTTTCCTTGAAGCTCTTTCCAGCTTCCGGCGATTTGATCCCAGTTCATGAGAAGTCTCCTGATAAGAGTTCAAAGTCGAAGGGTTGCCCTTTCGTCTTCACGACGACGAGTTGCGCCGGAGAGCGACAGCGGCGAGGAAGCCGATGCCCATGGCGGCGAGCACCGAGGGAATCGGATTACGCTGGATGATGTGCGTCAGGTCTTCGCTGAGATCGCTCACCTTGTCGGCGGCGTCGCTGGCGGCATGTTGCACCGTCTTGGCGGCGTTCATGGCGACGTCTTCCGCGTTGCCCATCCATTCTTTCGCGGCGCCGCGCACTTGGTCCGCTGCTTTGCTGGCCATCTCGGAGGCGCTTTTGGTCGCGTCCTGAAACGTGTCGCGCACGGCGCCGACAACGTTCGACGTGGCGTCTTTCGCCTTGTCCGCAACCTTGCCTGCTTGGTCGCGAACAGTTTGGCCCAAATGTTCGGCCCGTTCTTTGGTATCGGCCATGACTCACTCCTGTAACAGTGATGAATAAATCCTTATGCGAAACTTCACCTGGAACGCCCAGATGGCTCGCTGACGTACGCCAAACCTGGCGCACGCTCGGGAAAATCCTGCCCCGGTCTGGGCGGCGTCCAGCCCCCCGCTGCCACGATCTTTCGTTCAAAGAGGCGTATTCGCCGATTGGCGGGGATGCCGGTAGGGGTTGGGCGGCGATTGCTGGTTCTCTTTTTCCGGAGTGGCCGCCCCCCAACCTTCGGACAGAATACGTCCCGGAATCATCTGACCGCCCAATTTCGTTGTCATGTCGTTGAACACTTCCTGGAGCGGATTCCGCATCATTTCGGGGACCGCCGTCACGACCAAGTCGCGAACGATGCCGGCCAGTGTGCCGATCGCCAGCCCTTTCATCTGATTGATTTCTTTTTCGAACGTCTTCGTCAGTTGTTCGACGACGCTGCTGCCGCCGCCGGACGAGAAGCTTTCGCGTTCTTCCGAGACGGCGGCCTTCGCGATGAACGGTTCCTTGTGCAGGCCGTTGCCGGAGCGCCGCGGCGCCGGCGCTGGGGCCGAGGGTTGCGACCGGCCTGACGGGGCGTTCAGCATGTAGCCCGCGAGAAAGCCCACGCCGACGCTGCCGGCCATCGCCACCCACGGTCGCTGTTGCACTTGCGAGGTGATGCTAAATGTCTCTTTGACGGAATCGACCGTCTCGCCCACCGTGTCGCGCACGGATTGAACGGAATCTTGCACCGCGACTTTGACCTTCTCGATCGTCTCTTGAACGCCCACGGAGGCTTCATGCACCGTATCGGTCACTTGTTGTTCCAGCATGCTGATTTTGTCGGTAAGCGAGCAACGAGTTTCGTCCATTTCTTGGCGTATTTCGTCGGGTTCTTGGGACATGATAAATCTCCGTATGAGTGTATGTTCTGTGATTGAGGTAACCGCGATCTAGCGTTTCCGCGAGGGCAGCAATCGGCCCGCGAGAAAACCGAGGCCGATGCCGGCGAGCACGAATGGGATCGGATTCTTCTTCACTTGCGAGCCGACATCGCCGACGACGCCGTGAAACCCTTCGGTTTCCAAATACTTGCCCGTTTTCTCCAAACCCTTCGCGGCGGTGAATGAAGCAACGCTGCCCAGACCAAGGGAGGCTTGGTTTTCGCCAAGGTTGCGGCCCAGCGCCTGGAGATGTTTTCCTAAAGCCGCCGTCGCGTCTTCGACGACGCGGGTCAATCCGGTCGCCGGCTCTTTGATCGGCAACGGCGTCGGCACGGACTGGCGCCACGGATTCTGAAACGCGCTAGCCGCGTGTTTAATGGGGTTGGTCCACATCGTCGTTGACTCCAAAGCGAGTGCGAACATTTCGACTGCGTCGGAGGAATAAAGCAACCGCTGTGCCAAAGATGCCGTCATTGACGGTTCCTCCGAAACCCGGCAAATGTCGTGGAAAATAACGGGCGCAGGCCTGAAGCGAGATGAGAAAACGAGAAGCCGGCTTCCGAGCGATCGGCAGAGGAGGAACGAAAAAAAAGACTCGCCCCATTCGTGTGAGGCGAGCCTTTTCGGTGCGGTGTCGCAGCTTGCTCGCAAGCGATTAACGAGCGACGTACCCGCGTTGATCGACCATCGCTTTGAGATTATCGGCAAGAGCGTCGGCAGACTTGTCGGGCAGGGGATTGAACGCCTGAAACGCTTTCACGCCCACAGCGATCAGCGCCCCGCCCACGCCAAGAAACGCAATCGCAGCGATTCCGAAGCAGGCCCACAACGGCAGTCGTCCCATATCGGCGCCCGCCGGTGAAACGGCCCAATGCAGGCCGAACGCCGCGGTGAAACCGAGGAGAATCAAGCCCACGATCGCGAGTAAACTCCCCGCCACCATGGGGCGCAGAGCGCTTTTCGACTTTTCCCAATCGGTGCGGATCTCGGCCCGCAGCAGAGCGAGTTGTTGCGATACAAGCGTCTGGAAATCGGTGACGATCCCGGAAACCACTTCCGTCATCGTCGGTTCCACACGGGGATTTTCGATGGACATGACTAAACTCCTCGAGCGGGTAAAAGAACAGAAAGCCCTATCGCGTTCGCCGCATCAAAGCGGCGGAGTCGACCGTCGACCCATGACAAGCGACACCACGGCCAAAATCAAGAACACGACAAACAAGATCCTGGCGATGTCCGAAGCGACCGAAGCCGTTCCGAACAGACCCAGGGCCCCGGCCAAGATCGAAACGAGCAGAAAAATCAGCGCCATGCGAAGCATTGGAGACCTCCGGTTTAAGTGGGGAGCGACCGGGCGGAACGAGTGGCGTCCCAAGCGACGGTCGCATTGCTGGTGGCTAGTGCAATCGCTGTGCCGTTGATTCTCAATAGGTCGCGTGCGTCTTTTTGCTCGTCTCTGGAAAACCGTCAGCCGTTCGCAAGGGAGGCGGTTAAGATAAATGCTGTTTGACGGCCTGGGCCTATCGTGAATGAATATTGGTAGGGTGTTTTCATGCGAATCACACGAGAGCAGTGGGCGACGCCTGTCGCGACGTTGGTTTTAGCGACCGACGACGAGGGCGTTTTGCGAGCCCTCGACTTCCTCGATCACGAGCCGCGCATGCACCGCCTGTTGCGGTTGCACTACGGGGAGGTCACGCTTCGTGACGGCAAAACGCGCGCGACGATCAAGCAGCGTCTGGCCGACTATTTTCGCGGCGATCTGGGGGCGCTCAATGATGTGTCCGTGGCGACGGGGGGCACTGCTTTTCAGCGGGCTGTCTGGCAGGCGCTGCGTTCGATTCCTGCGGGCACGACCATGAGCTACGGCCAAATCGCCGCGGCCGTGGGTCGACAGGGAGCGAGCCGCGCGGTCGGGGCCGCCAACGGGGCTAACCCGATTTCGATCGTCGTCCCCTGCCATCGCGTCATCGGGGCCAATGGGGCGTTAACCGGATACGCGGGCGGGCTTCGAAACAAACGATGGCTTCTCGAACATGAGCAGCAGTTTCTCCTAGCCGCTTCGTCGGAGGAATCGCCGGCGCTTCGCCCGAGCTGAGCGGCCAGGTCGGCCAGTCGGCGGCGGGAAACGATGTTGCGATCCGAAAGTTGTTCCGCTTCCTGTCGATTTCAGCGACAGCCATTCGATTAGCTCAGGGACCGTGGATGACTGCGGGCAAAGACGGGAAGGCGACGGCTCAAGTCGCATCGATCATCAAGGTGACCGCCGGGGGGAGCGCGGTTCACGAGACGCTTTTCCCGGGGCAGCCTCATGAAATGATTTCGGTCTACACGGTCGAAGGCCCGGACTTGATCATGACGCACTACTGCGTGTTGGGCAACCAGCCGCGCATGAAGGCGAGCGCGAAATCGCCGTCCAATCAAATCGTTTTCGAATTCGCCGGGGGCGGCAATCTCGACCCGAAAAAAGACAAACACATGCATGCCGCGACGCTCACCTTCGTCGATGACGATCGTCTGGAGGTGAACGGGACGGGTTGGGAAAACGGCGCTCCCGTCGAAGAAATGTGCTGCGGAATGAAACTCGTTCGGAAGAGATAGAGCTCCTTCGAAGTTGGGTTCACCGTTTGTTACGGCGGATAACCGACGGTGAATGCCCGCATTTTGTTTCCGTGCACCGTTTGTGACGGTCGGTAACGGACGGTGAAGCGCTCGCTTGAGAGCGGGCGCGAAGCCGTCACCCGGGGGATTTCACCGTTTGTCTCGGTCGTTAACGGACGGTGAACGGCGCTACCATCGACCATTTCTCGCCGTTCGCCACCCTTGATTGTCTCATGGAATTCGGAATGATCAAGACCTGCGGTTCGCGATTTTTGCGGTTACCGAGTTTTCTTGCCGCTCTTGGGTTTCTCCGCCGAATCGACGGCCGCTACGTTCAGGTCCACCGCAGCGCGAATGAGCGCCTTCAGAGCGTTTTCATCGATTGCGTCCCCCTCATGAAAATTGATGGCGCGTCGAGTGTCGCCATCGAGACTGGAGTTGAAGAGACGCGACGGATCGGGCAGGGAAGCGCCCTTGGCGAATGTCATCTTGACGGCGTTCTTGTAGGTCTCGCCGGTGCAGAGAATGCCCGCATGCGACCACACCGGAACCCCGCGCATGGCGTTCGACGGCTTGCGCCATTTCACCTCCTCAACCGCCTCAGGATCGGCTTGCTGAATGAGCATACGGATCCGCGCGAGCGTCTCGACCCGCCAATCGCAAGGTTCGAGGGCGCTTGCTAGGGTTTTCGCCGTTGCGGAAACGGAACGGCCGCGGCTGGGATTCATCGGAACGCGGGCTCCTTCGCCTGCCTGATTGGATTCGGCGCCACGGCCCTTGCCGTGCACGCACCCGCTCACATTCGCTCGCCCGGCAATATGCTGGCCTGTTTCACCCAATCGGCGAATTGTGTTTCATCGAACGGATCGTTCTCGTGGATGTGAAAGTAACGAGTGTCCTTGCTTTTCGACTCGACGGGAGGAACAGGCCGTAGGGACGTGCCGCGGAAGAAGGCCACCTTGACGTACTTTGTGATGCAGTGAAAGCCAAGAAACCAACCTTGCCCCTCGATCCCGTAAAAGGGCGTATTCCATTTGACGGCCTTTTGCACCTCGGGAATGGTGCGTACGATCAGCTCGTCGAGGCGACGGCCGACCTCGCCCTTCCAACCCGGCATGGCTGCGATATAGGCCTGCACGGGGGCGTCGCCATCGCCTTTGGCGATCTGCGGATTGCCGCCCGACAGGAGGGTCGGTGGCGCGGTCGCCGCCTGCGCAGGCTTGCGCGTCGGAGCCTTCTTGGGGGAGCTCTTCGATGGTTTCGAACCTTGACGAGCCATGATCTGATCTCCGAAACGTGACCTTTGGACCTGCGAGGCGATCCTATCAAATCGCGAATGATGGGTGGGAGGGAAAAAACCATCGCTTCGTGCGTAGCGCACGGTTCTGCGAAACAACGGGATGGGCCCGAAGCGAATCCCCAGAACGTCGCTTCGGTCCTCGACGGTCAGGTTATGGAAAGCGGCGCCGAGCGGTCCCGGCCACCAGAGCCAGGAGGCAAATGCCGAGGACGGCGACCAAGCGGGAGAAAGACGGTTTCATGCGATGACCTCAAGAAATAAAGCCTACATAAAAGTTATCCATTACAGTTCGACATCCGGGACGATGTAATGGTCGGATTTCGGCGGTCGCACATAGGATTCGTCCGGCGGTCTGCGGGGCGGCAGCTCAAGCGGCGGCGGCGTGGCGTCCTCGTAGGGAACCATGCTCAGGATGTGGGCGATGCAGTTCAAGCGGGCGTGCCGCTTGTCGTCGGCCTCAACGGTATACCACGGCGCTTGCTTGATGTCGGTGTGCAGAAACATCTCGTCCTTGGCCTTCGAGAACTCCACCCATTTCTCCCGTGATTGAATATCCATCGCGCTGAGTTTCCAGCGGCGGGCCGGATTCCCGGCCCGTTCGTGGAAGCGACGTTCCTGCTCCTCGTCGCTGACGGAAAACCAGTATTTCAGCAGGATGATCCCGGAACGCACGAGCATCTGTTCGAATGCCGGGCACGACCGAAGGAACTCCGCGTACTGCTCCGGGGTGCAGAACCCCATGACGTGATCGACTCCCGCCCGGTTGTACCAACTTCGGTCGAACAGAATGATCTCTCCGGCCGAGGGCAGATGGGCGACGTACCGCTGGAAATACCACTGCGTTTGCTCGATGTCCGAAGGCTTGCCCAGGGCCACGATGCGGCAACCGCGAGGATTCATCGGCTCGGCCACGCACTTGATGACCCCGCCCTTGCCGGCCGCGTCACGGCCCTCGAAGAGGATGACGAGCTTTTGCCCTGTCGCCTTGATCCAATACTGCATCTTCACCATTTCCATGTGCAATTCGTCAAGCTTCGCTTCGTAGTCTTTGCGCTTGCACCTGCCGTCCTGCGGCGCATGGCCAGACGCCGCCTCGGCGGCTTGTCTCTCTTTTTTGCTCATGGGGTCTCCCGCAAACTCGACCGCGAAGCCGTTTTCAGGATGCGTTCCAATTCGTCGAGCAATGCGTCTTGTCGCGCCTTGATCTTGATTCGAGCCATGTCCAGATCGAAGAACTCCGCTCGGTCGATTTCGGGGAATTGCGCCTGCTTCCCGGATTTCGGCGGCCACTCCATCGTGAACGAATTGCTCGTCATGGTCGTGGGGTCGCAGTCTCCGGCAAACGCCCAGGCGTGAACGATCTTTCCGCCTTTCTGTTGGATCGGCGTCAAGGCGATGAACGGCGGCCCAGGCTTCACGCCGGTTTCTTCCTCGAACTCGCGCTGGGCGGTGAGGAACAGGTCTTCGCCGGGATCGGGCTCCCCTTTCGGGATCGTCCATGCGCCTTCGTCTTTCTTCTGGAACAACGGCCCGCCCGGATGAGCCAGCAGAACCTGGATCGTACCCCCCTTGATGCGGTACATCAACAGACCGGCGCTGGTTCTCGGCATTCGATTTCCCCGGACTTCTCACGTTGATTCGGGCGTCTGCTTCTCTTTTGGCGAAGTCAGCACGGACGTCCCTTCTCCGAGGAGACTTCCAAGGAGCTCGAAACGTTATCATCGACGCAGAGAGTCCCCAAGTCACGCACGAAAACGAAAAGCGATGAGAGCCGCATCGGCCGGATTCGTCTCAGCCGCTTCGCATGGCTTGGACCCCAGGACCGAGAGGGAAAAGACGAGGACCGCCGCGAACGCCAGCCAGAGCTTGTTCATGAAAACGCGACTTTCGAGGAGCGGGAGAGGTCAACCCGGAGCGGTGACGGCGCTACGCCACAGCCGCAGGAACGGCGGCTGCTTGGTAATGGCGATTGATGAGGTCGTTTTGCAACCAGAGCAGCTTGCCGAACGCCCGCACCGTTCGGATTTCCTGCTGTCGTTCCAAGCCCAGACTCAAGATCGTGTTCGTCAGGGCGTCGGCGACGAAGCCGAGCAGGGCGTTCATTTGCACCAGCGGCACGTTGAGCTCTTTGGCTCCCGCCTTCGGCGTGTGCATCTTGCCGACCATATCGAGGTAGGCGACCATTTTCGCGTCGTAGGGCTTGCTGACGAGGGCGGTCAAGTATCGGGCCAGGTGTTCCTTGCGGAAGCGAATCATCTCGTGATCCTCAGTCACGTCTTCGAGAGTTTTGGGGACGGCTCCCTCGTAGCCGGTCTGCCGAGGAACAAAGTGCCTCCAGGTTGCGTCATAGCGGTGAAGTTGTTCGTAGACCGCATTGACCAACGTCGGCACGACCGGCGCCAAGACGGGGGCGGCGGCGTGAATGGCCGCGACGTCGTCCGCGGCGAAACCCATGAACTCCGACGTGTATTGAAAGCGGTAGCTGAGGTCCGACTCAAGGCGTTGTTCGTTGACTTGGATCATGGTCGGCTCCTTGGAGGTAGGGAAAGGGAAGAGGCAGGAAGGTGAAATAGGATGTTGTTATCCTATTTTCTTAGCGTACACCAGTGAAATGGGATGTCAAGGTCGAATTTTTGGGTTTCGGGGCTTGCGTCATTGGCTTTGCGATCTTCGTCGGACCACTCTCTCGCTGTCGCGACGGGGCTTCCGACGGTGGGAAATGAAGCGCAACCCTTGAAGCCCGGCGCTAAGATGACGCTCTCTCAATCATCGGGCGGTCGTGATCGGTGACGAAAACCGGAGAAACTATCGCCATCGAAGGAGTCGGACTATGAAACTGCTGATTGTCGGTGGAGTTGCCGGGGGAGCGTCCGCAGCCGCTCGTTCACGTCGGTTATCCGAAGATGCCGAGATCATCCTGTTCGAGCGTGGGCCGGACGTGTCGTTCGCCAACTGCGGACTGCCGTACTATGTCGGCGGCGAAATTGCCGAACGCAAGAAGTTGCTGGTCACGACGCCGGAGCAGTTGCGGACGCGTTTCAAGCTCGATGTCCGAACTCGAACTTCGGTCGAGGCCATCAACCGTTCCACGAAGAAGGTGCGTGTTCGCGACCTCGCGTCGGGGCGAGTGTACGAGGAATCTTACGACAAGCTCCTGCTCGCGCCGGGGGCGGCGCCTTTGCGGCCGCCGCTGCCCGGCATCGATTTGCCAGGCATTTTCACGTTGAGGAATTTGCAAGACGTGGACGGCATCAAGGAAGCTGTCGACCGTGGCGTGAAACAGGCGGCGCTTCTGGGGGGCGGATTCATCAGCCTCGAACTCGCCGAGAACTTCGTTCGCCGTGGAATTGCGACCACCGTCGTCGAGAAGAACGATCAGATCCTCACGCCGTTCGACCCTGAGATGACGACTCCTATCGCCGAGCATCTGGCGACCAAGGGCGTCGCGTTGCTGCTCGGTCAAACGGCTGAGGCGTTTGAGCAAACCGCCGCTGGGCTGGTCGTCTGCTTGAAATCCGGCCAGCGTTTGCCGGCCCAACTCGTCGTCGTGGGTGTTGGGGTACGCCCGGAGAACAAACTGGCGGTCGATGCAGGGCTTGAAGTCGGGCCTCGCGGCGGCATCCGGGTCAACGAGAATCTTCAAACGAGCGACCCGAACATCTATGCGGTCGGGGACGCCATCGAGGTCAAGGACTTCGTTTCCGGCGACCCGACGCAGGTGCCATTGGCGGGACCGGCCAACCGACAGGGCCGCATCGCCGCCGACACTATCTTCGGACGAGCCGTTACGTATCGAGGAACGCAAGGGACGGCCATCCTCGGCTTTTTCGACCGGACGGCGGCCATGACCGGGGCATCGGAAAAGAGCCTACGTCGAGCCTATCGCCCCTTTCGCAAGGTCTACATCCATCCCGTGCATCACGCCGGTTACTATCC
>JBAXFO010000125.1:0-9568 GCA_037139885.1 Planctomycetota bacterium | reverse complement strand
CCCCCGACCCCGCCTGCGATCTCGACTACGTCCCCAAAGTCCCCCGCGAACGCAAAGTGCGTTACGCCATTTCCAACTCGTTCGGCTTCGGCGGGCATAACGCCAGCGTCATCGTCGGCGGGATTTAACGTTCGGACGATTCACGGATTCTTGACCCGTCAACGAATTCGTGGTTAATTGAAGAACGCTGAATTCCTGCCCGGTCTGTGCGGGAATGGATCGCCTTACGGAGCTTACTATGATCGGGGCCATCGATCACCTGAAGTCGCAAGCAAACGACTTGACGACCGCGGAGCGGGCTGAACTGGCCTATTATTTGCTTGCTTCGCTTGAGCCCGAAGATGATGATGCAACCGAAGCATGGCGCGTCGAAATCGCTCGACGAATGGCCGATATTCGTTCCGGCAAAGCGATCGGCCGGCCTGCGGAAGAAGTCATCAAGGAAATGCGCGAGAAGCATCCGTGAAGCCGGCCGTTCTGCACGATGACGCGATCGCCGAATATCGCACAGCGCTCGATTATTACTCGCAACTCCGCGTCGGCCTGGACGGCGAGTTCCGAAAGGAATTTGAGAACGCGCTCGCGAGAATTCGTGACAACCCCGCCTTGTATGCAATCAATGACGGAGGAGTTCGTTTCTGCCCGCTCCATCGTTTTCCGTACTCACTTGTCTACGCGGATTTGGACGATCGGATCTGGGTCGCCGCAGTCTCGCATCAACGACGGCGACCTCGTTATTGGTCCCGCCGCCGACCCGGCGATTCTGGCAGCCGTCAAACCGGAAATTGATTTGACAACGGCGGTTCACTCGAAAGTTTTCAATCATGCCAATGCTTCATCGCATCGTTGTTCTTGCGACTGCTTATCTCTTGGCAATGACCGCCTCCGCTTCGGCGCAACTCGTGATCCGCATCGAACCCAAAGGTTGGGGCGATGCGGACGCGGAGGATATTCGCCGGGTGCTGGAATCGGCGGGTCGCGAGGTGATCAAGCAATTGCCCCCTGATCGGCCGATCCGCATCAAGGTGGTGCCGACGGCGGAAGTTCCCCAGGTCGATTTTCGGCGGGCGGCGGATGGCGAAATGACGGTTCGGCTTGCCGTCAAGAATCGCCACTGGTCGCAGTTCGCCTATCAATTCGCTCATGAAGTCGGCCATATCGTTTCGCGTTACGAACGCCGGCACGACAACAAAGTGGGCGAAGAGAACCTGTGGTTCGATGAAATGGTCTGCGAAGCGGCATCGCTTTTTGTGCTCGCCAAGATGGGCGAAACATGGAAGACCGATCCGCCGCATTCCAACTGGAAGTCGTACGCCGGATCGCTCGCGGACTATCACGCCACGCGTCTCAAAGGCATCGACGCGCCCGCGGCCGAGCGCATGCCCGCCTGGTTCGCCGAGAATCGCGCCGCCTTGCGCGCCAATCCCGTGCTGCGCGACCGCAACGCCACCGTGGCCGCCCATTTCGTCAAGCTGCTCGAAGCCGATCCGACTCGTTGGGAGGCCATCCGCTATCTCAACCTCGGCCGGCCGGATGCGGCCAACAGTTTCGAAAACTACCTCGAGAACTGGTACTACAGCGTGCCACGTGCACACAAACCGTTCGTGAAAGAGGTCGTCGATCTGCTCGGCGTGAAGAGCGAATTGATCGCCAAGCACGCGTCGGCCAAGTGAGTTGCTGGCAACAATCGCAATTTAGGGCCAACCAATGCCGATTGCACCCGCGCTCGAAACGGCGATTGCGAACCTGTTTTCCTCACTCGGCCAGCATCCAGAACCGCCGGCGCCGCTGGAGCAAATCGCTCAATTTGAGAAGCGGAATAAGCTCAAACTTCCCTCGGATGTTCGCGCCCTCCTTGCTGTCACAAATGGCAGCGTTTTAAGGGCAAACAACCTTCGCCTTCTTTCGCTCACTGAAGCGCAAGATTGGCTCGATGGTTGGACGGCCGATTGGCCGAAGCGCTGGGCTTACTTTCCGTTCGCTGAAGACTTTGACGGGAATGCCTTTTGCGTCTGTTGCAAGAGCCCAATCAAGGGCTTGGTTGTGCGGACGCCGCATGATGACGTCCCTGGACTTCACTGCCGATCCTTGGCGAGTTGGCTGGTCTGGGTCGCGTCATTCTCGACCGACGAAGATTGGGCGATGCTCAGCAAGCCGGCCGATTTCGATTCAACGATTCGCACGAAAAAAGACTTGTCGATGGCGATCAAGCTTCAGGCAATTGAAAAATTCGCATCGGAGGCCGACGAAGCCGACGTCAATGCATTCGCGATCTGCCTTCTTTCGGAGGCCGGCCTTTCGATTCTCGAAGAGAAGCTCCGGTCGGACAACATCTTCATCGCCGAAGCAGCCGAGGGTCCGCTCCGGCAAATGAAGAGTGCCGCTGCGAAGCGGATCATCGATGCGTTCGACCAAGAAATGGCCGCGTTCGTGAAAGCCTGCATTGCGTATTTGGAATCGTCTGGCCACGGGATAGCAGCGGCATACCAGGGTGCGGGCGCATGGACGCATTTGAACGTTTCGCATCAAAACAAACGATCCGGCCTGACGGCATACTACTTTTTCGCACGGCGGAACGAACCGGGAATTCTCGAAGAAGTTCTCGGACGGAGCTGCATCGCCCTGCGCATTGCCGAATATCAATATTCCGAACGTGCCATGGCGAAAATCGCCGAATTTTTGAACGACAGCGATACGCAAAATCGCTTTGAGATTGAAAACTTGCTTCGGCAAATCGGCACGCCCCAGGCACAGGCTGCAATAGCGGATCATCGCGAGCGGTTGCGGCTTTTCGGTGAAGAAGCCGCCAATTTCCTTCAGCAAAACGGCATTCAGGCTCGCTACCATGGGCGGGACGAAACAGCCGAATCGCCAATATTGTCCATCAGCAACGAAGCAGACTCGGCAAAGCTTTTTGTGCCGAAATACTTTCATGAGCGGAATCGGGAGAATCACTGGTCGTTCTTGTTGCGCGACGCGACTGAAGCCCTCGCCGTTGCCGCAAAACGGCGAGAAACCCGACTCGTGCAAGAGTGACCATTCGAACAAGAACGAATAATGAAGACTTGAGTATATTCATAGGCATCGACGATCCGCGCACTCCTCGGCGTTGCTCTCCATCTTCGTTTCGTCCGCCCGCGACAAATGACACAGCAAACGAGCGGAGTAACGATGCTTCACAGTGGCGTATATGCCAACACGCTTATTCTGCGAAGCGTCGCTATTCTTTTGACTTCGGCCGCTGCGTTACGCCTTCAGCATCTCATCGTGCCGCATCCCGCTCGGCGGCAGGTCGCCCTTGTGGCAGTTGGCGAGGGCCGCCTTCGCGCCGGCATGTTGCTCGGCGTCGTTGTCTTCCCATTCGATGCTGACGGCGCCGTCGTAGCCGACGCGATTCAGCTCGATGAAGATCTCCTCAACGCTGTTCGCGTCGCGGGCGGTGCCGGCGGTGACGAAATTCCAGCCGTTGAGCGGATGGCCCATCGGACGATGTCCGCCCAGCAGCCCGGCCCGGGTGTGTTCGCGAATCACTTGCACGCCCTTGATATGAGCGCAGTGGATGAACTTGCCGAGTTCGCGGATGAATTGCACGACCGAAACGCCCTGCCATTCCATGTGCGAGCCGTCGAGATTGAAACCGACGACGCCTTCGTAGCCGGACTTGCACATGAAATTGATGTAGTCGCTCGCCGACTCGATATCGCCCATGGCCCGTTCGCTGGGATGGCATTCGAGATCGTAGGTGACGCCGTACTTTTTGCAGGCGTCCCAAACGGGGCCGAAACGTTCGACGAGGAGTTCCAGGCTCACCTGCCGCACATCGGGGATGTCATACCCGCCCAGGCTGGTCGGCAGCGGCGGGAACAAAAAGAAATGGCTCCAGCAATGAGCCGGCGAGCCGACAAAGCCGGGCAGCGCGATCTTCCGCTTGAACTCTTTGCCCAAATAATGCGCGAGCCGCACGCAGCCGATGAGCGCCTTCTGCGACTGCTGATGCACCAGCTTGCCGACTTCCTCGGGCACGAAGTACGGATCGGTCTTCGGCGGCGTGTGCCCCTTTTTGCGCCATTCCTTGTATGCTTCGAGAGCCGGCCCGCCCGTAAATTGCAGCGTCTTCGCGCTGGGTTCATCCCCCAGCGCTTGGCCTTGCAGGTGCGTCGCGATCGTGAAGATTTCGAGCCCATGGTCGCGCGCCAGCTTGGCCCGCTCCTTGGCGTACGCCTCGGCCCCGGCATCCGTGTCGCACTTCGAAAGATCGAGTTCCCAGCTCGCTTCTTCGAACCCGTCGAAGCCGGTCTCGCCGACGAATTTGACCCACTTGTCCATCGGCACATTGCCGAACTGCCCGCGGACCAGGCCGATCTGGTGGTACGAGTGTTTACCGAAGCGATGCGTATCCGTTTGCTTGAAGCCCATGAGTGAGAGTCCTTGCATTGCCTTGCGTGGAAGAGACGAGGTTTCAAACGATATTACCGTCCCAGACAATGAGTGCAAGGGTCGAATTTCGGTTTTGCAGACGGGCCCTGAACCATCGCAGCCCGCAGCCCATCAAAAAAACCGACGCCTGTTCGAAAATACCTCCGGCGTTTTTGAAGAGAATGGCCCCGGACGTTCATAAAATGTCCGCGACGATCCTTCCCAAGTTCCAATGGAGAGACGCCCGTGGCCGACGTGACTCATGAACTCTTGGCGCTCAACAAGAAACTGCTCGACAGCATCGCCAAGGCGGACTGGGCGACTTATGAAACGCTCTGCGACGCCTCGCTCACTTGCTTCGAGCCGGAAGCAGCCGGGCAATTGGTCGCGGGCATGGAGTTTCATCGCTACTATTTCAAGCTCGGTCCGGCCCGCGAGCCCTGGAATACCGAAATGGCCAGCCCGCACGTTCGCGTCATGGGGGATGTCGCGGTCCTCAGTTACGTTCGCCTCAACCAGCGAACCGGCGGCGATGGCGTTCCTTCGACGCGCGCCGTCGAGGAGACGCGCGTTTGGCAGAAACAAGGGGGCGCCTGGAAGCACGTCCACTTTCACCGCTCGACGCCCACATAACGTTGGTGTGTTTTTATGCCGACCCCTTCGACGAAACTCATGCAAAATCTCGGCGTCATGGCGCAGCTCGCGTGCGTCTGGGAGGCGACGGCGCGCAAGCCCGGCAACGTGCATCGCGCGGCCGACTTTGCGAATTTGCACTACGTCGATTTTCTCGCCAGCGCCGCGGCCATCGGCGGCGTGCTCGATAAAGCCTGGTTTCGGCCCGTCGGCGAGATCGTGCTCGATGCCGTCAAGGCGACGCGCCAGGTCACGGCCACGAACACGAACCTCGGCATCATCCTCGCCTTGACGCCGCTCGCCGCCGTGATCCCGGGTCGAGAACTCGTCGCGGAAATCCCGAGGGTTTTGCGCTCCTTGACGGTCGCCGACGCCGTGCTGGTTTACGAAGCGATCCGCACCGCCGAACCGGGCGGCCTCGGCAAAGCGGCTCAGCAAGACATCGCCGATCGGCCCACGGTAACGCTGCGCGAAGCGATGGCGCTTGCCGAGAATCGCGACCGCATCGCCTGGCAATATACGCACGACTTCGCCGATGTCTTTGCGATCGGCTTGCCCGCTCTCGCGCGGGCGATGAACGAAGGCCAAACTCCGGAAGCGGCGGTCGTCGCGGTCCATCTCGCCTTCATGGCGGCGTTTCGCGATAGTTTGATCGAACGGAAGTTCGGCGTTGCGAGCGCGGATGAGGTGCGCGTCGAAGCGGGGCGATTGCTGGCGGCGGGCGTGGCGTTTCCTTCGGCGGAGTTGGACGCGTTCGATCGAACGTTGCGCGAGCGTCGGTGGAATCCGGGGACATCGGCCGATCTCACGGCCGCTTCCTTGTTCGCAGCCCTTCGCGAGGGTAATATACCGTTGCCGTGGCCTTGGGTTTAGCGACGTTGCGTCGCTCATCCTCCATCCCTTCACGAGATGCTTTCGCAATGACCGAGCGTTTCAAAGTCCGGGTCACCAAAGACCACCTCGTCTTCTGTTCCGGCCACTTCATCAGCTTTGAAGGAGACAAGTGCGAACGCCTGCACGGCCACAACTATCGCGCGACCGTTGAGATCGAGGGGGATCTCGACCCGCGTTCGTTCTACGTTTTCGACTTTATCGCTCTCAAAAATCTCACCAAGGCGATCGTCGACGAACTCGATCACCGCATGATGCTCGCGACCAAGAATCCGGTCATCCATCTCACCGACTCGGGCCCGAACATCCACGTCCGCTATAAAGACCGCGAATGGCTTTTCCCGCGCGGCGATTGCGTATTGCTGCCGATCGAAAACACCACGGCTGAGCTCTTGGCCCGCTACATCGGCGCCCGGCTCAAGAACGACATTCTCACGCACCACGGTTTCACTCCCCCCGTGCTCCGCGTGGAAGTCGAAGAGAATATCGGCCAATCGGCCACATGCGAAATGCGCGAGTGAATTACGCCTGGGCGTAGAGCTGTTTCATTTTTCGAGCGAGCAGCCAATCGGTGAGCCGTGGGAAAAACTTGCTCATGAGCAACATCGACCAAGCCTCGCTGCCCAAAACGGTCTCGGTCTTGTTCGATTCCAGGCTGCGAATGATCCGGCCGGCGACGTACGCCGGCTCCATGCCCTTCTCAAATTCGATTTTCGCCCGGCCTTTGCGCTGCAGGCAATGCTCTTGAAAGCTGCTCTTGGTGAGGCCGGGGATGATGAGGAGCACGTCGATATCGTAGCGCGCGAATTCGCCGCGCAGAGCTTCGGTCAAACCGCATAAGGCATATTTACTCGCCGAATATTCGGACCAGCCGGGCATCGCCTTGCGGCCGCACATGGACGAGACGTTCACGATCGCCGGTTGTTGGCCATCGGTGAGCAGCGGTTGGGCGAGCTTGATGAGGTGCGCGGGGCCAAAGAAGTTGACCTCCATGATCTGCCGGAGCACCTCTTCGGAGGATTCGCCGAAGTGAGCCCAGCTGGCGATGCCGGCGTTGTTGATAAGCACATCGATGCCGCCGAACTTGGCCTTGGCGGCGTCGATCAGATGCACGCGGTCGGCGTCTTTGGTCACGTCCGTGGGGACGACCAGCGTTTCGGTTTTGAGCGTGGCCGCCAGTTCGCGGAGTTTGTCTTCGGAGCGTGCGGCCAGGACCAGCTTCGCTCCCTTGGCGGCAAGTTGCTCGGCCAGGGCTCGGCCGATGCCGCTCGAGGCTCCGGTGATGACGATGCGTTTTCCCGCGAGTTCGCGTTTCATGGCTGCCGTGGGTAAGAAGTCCAACCTGTCTGCACGTGAAGCGGGCGGGTTGGAGCCCTTCCTCACGTCGGCAAACCCGACCGCGTTTGCCTGTCTTTCCAACGATTCAGTTTAGCCATGCGATGGCGGCGACGTGGAGGCCGATTGGCGGCCTTGGGCACGAGGAATTGCGATTGGTCCCGGCACATTAAGAACCGTTGGCACAATCGGATGAGCCTTGCAGGGATCATTCGTTTCGGGGAGCGCTCAGGTGCGTGATCGTGACCTTCTCGACAACCCAGTCGAGGCGCGGCGGCGGAACGGCCGTGGCGGGGTCGAACGGGTCTTTGGAGCGCACTCGTAGCGTCCCCTGGGCGACCATGGCCGGCAACTCCCCCGCGCTGCCGAGGCCGACGCCGAAGGGCTGTTCGATCCAGAAGCGGCCCTGCCCATCGCGGCCCCAGTTCGGCCAGGAAAGCTTCTCGTCGCTCAAAACATACGAGCCGTTCGCCTTGCCTTGAAAGACCGCCTTGACCTCTTTCTTGTAATGGGCCGTGCTGAGCTCCTTCTTGTCGCGAAAAAGCCGCGGCCAATCGGTCGCGTCGAATGCCGCCAGGTCGGCGATCCCTTGACCTTCGGGAAGCTTCGAGCGCCATTCGCCGTCGAGATACGCGCGAGCCTGCTGCCGAAGGTCGTCGACCGTGCGGCCCAGCGCCGTCAACTCTTTCGAACGAAGCTGCGAACCATTCAAGTTGACAAACCATTGACGCAACTGCCCCTCGATCTCCGCTTCGGTGCTTTCCGTGAGCATGGTCACTTCGAGGATCGCTTCGGGGGTATGAATGCGATAATCGCGGGCGACTTTGTAACTGGCCTTTTCATGACTCCAGGAGCGGACGCCGAGCGGTTCGATCTTGGCCTGGTCGCCCGCCTGGCTCAGCAGACGCGGGACAATGCCGCGGCGAAATATCGTGAGATCGCCGGGTCCGCCCGAGACGTTGGCCGCGTCGTACGAAAGGCGCAGAAGGTCGTCGTCGGCGCCGCGGAGCTTGATGCGTCCGGTCGCAGGTCGGGTCAGCAGAAAGGCGAGGTCGAGATCGATCGGCGATTTGGCGGACCGCGTCAAATGCGTGAAGTAACCGCGATCGGGCTCGGGATCGCCGACGAGAAACGTATTCGCCTGGGCGGTCACCGCCAGGCCGACGGCGACGAAATACGCCGCATACCCGAGCCCGCTCAAGAGGGCGAGCGCGATGCCCAGTTGCGCGGCAGGCAGTCCCGCACGCGTCCGGTCGGGGCCGATGATTTGCTTGCGGGCCAGCAGACCGAAGATAAAGCCCGCGATGGGCACGAGCAGCAGCCAGATCGGGTAAAAGATCGGCGCTCCTTTGACGATGCCGACGCCCGCGCTCAGGAGCGCCAGCGCGGCAAAACCGCCGCCCAGGAACAGGCTCGTCAAGGCGAAGCCCGAAATCGGTTTGTAGGCGTCGTTGTCGGTCGTCGGCAGGTTATCGTCCATTTTCGGGAACCTCGGGGCTTTGTCTTTTGTACGCATGGACCGCCGCGGAGGTTTGCGTCCGGGCGGCGATAAGCCGGTTCGCAGCGAATGCTCGCCCACGGCCGAAAACGACCGAAAGTTGAGCCCAATCCCGGCCGCGCGCCGAAAACCTGGGCGCAAAACCCGCACATCCCTTCCAAACCGCAACTTTATTCGTCGGCGGACAAGTTTACGTAAACGTTCTTCCTTTGCAATTGACATGGGTATGTCAATCTTTATCATGAAGAAAACGTCCCTCGCGGCACCGGATTCGCCGTTAGCACGCCCGGCTTCCCAAGCGCCCGGCGAACTTTCGGTTCCGGCGATCGAGTCCTTCCCATGGCGATTGGCACCGGTTCCAGCGTCGAAGACCTGGCTCACGAACTCTTCGAAGTCGTCACCCAGATTTGCCTCTCCACCTTGCGCGGCCGTCGGCGTTCCGGCGACCTCAAAGAGGTCGAGTTCCTGACGCTCTCGCTCCTGCAAGCAAACCAGCCGATGATTGTCGGCGACATTCAGCGACTCCTGGGCATCCTGCCCGCGCAGATGTCGCGCATCATCCGCAGCCTCGAAAACCGCACGCACCCGCTCATCGAGTGCCGCATCAACCCGCGCGACAAACGCAAGATCGACGTCGCCCTCACGACCCACGGCGAACGCAATCTCGTCGAATATCAAGGCGTCCGCGTGGGCCGCATCATTCAAAAATTGCAGCGCCTCTCCGACGACGACCATGAAGACATCGTGCGCGTGCTCCACAAACTCCGCGGTCTGCTCGACCGCTCGTGAGCGGCT
>JBAXFO010000124.1:0-9588 GCA_037139885.1 Planctomycetota bacterium | reverse complement strand
GCGTCTTTGGGGTCGTTGGCGGTGAGGCCGCTGGCGATGAAAAAGCCTTGGGCGACATCGTTCACCTTTTTGGGATCGTACTTAACCGCTCTGCCGAACTCGGACGAGGGCTGAATGTCGAGTTGAAACGCTCCCGCGCCTCCCTGAAAGCTGGTGGCGATGATTCGGTAAACGCCCTTGGCCGGCGGCACGAAGAAAATGCGGGCGTCGAGATTGCCGCCGCTGTCGTCGTCGTTGGCGAGTTCATTTCCCTGCGCGTCGACGATACGCAGAAAGGCGTCGAAATCGCCGCTCGAAAGTTTGACGGTGTAGAGGCCTTCGCCAAGCTCCACGGCATACGATTTTGCAAGCTGTTTGCGGACCGGATCGAGCGGATCGCCGTCTTGCAGTCGCCCCTGCACGGAAACGGGCTTCTTGTCCGTCGGCGGTTGCAGTTTAAGATCGTCGACCGGCCCCTTGGCTTCGGCGGGAGGCAATTTGTTCTTGGGGCGAACAAACGGCGGAATGGGTTTTTTGGGCGCGGGCTTCTCCAAAGCGACCGGAGCGTTGGCGTCCTTGACGGTGAGCGTATAAGCGCCTTCGCCCCCGGCAAACGTCGTGGCGATAATTTGGTAAGCGTCGTCCTTGGTCGGCGTGAAGCGAATGCGCGCGTTGAGATTGCCGCCGCCGTCGTCGTCCTGGTCGAGTCGGGCTCCCTGAGAGTCTTCGATGCGGAGATACGAATCGAGATCGGAGCTGGTCATGTCGACCAAATAGGATTTGCCCTTTTCGAGATTGACGATGTGAATCTTGCAAGGCATCTGCCGAACCGCGTCCTTCGCATCGGCAGCCAAGATCTGGCCTGGGATTGTGAGGACCAGCGGTTTCGTCGCCTTGGGCGGCTCTTGGGCGGCCAGGTTTGAACTGGCCAGACACACGAGCGCCAAGCTCCAACGGATCGCAGCGATCACCATGGGACGCCTCACGAAAGAGATGTGCCAAAACGAATCGCGAACGGCCCATGGAGGGATCCGTTCGCGATTCGAAACACGTTCTTACTCCGAAACTTGCAGGTTGTACGGCCCCGTGCCGCCGCCGAAGGATGTGGCGATGATGCGATATTGTCCGTCGGCCGGGCACGCGAAGACGATGCGGGCGTTGAGATTGCCGCCGCCGTCGTCGTCGGCGGCCAGTTGTTGTCCTGCTGCGTTCTCAAGACGCAGATAGTTGTCGAACTGGCTCACCAGGTTAATCGTGTAAGTCTTACCCGCCTTGAGTTCGACGGTGTGGATTTTCGCCGGTTGACGGCGGACCGGGTCGCGAGCGTCAGTCGCCTGGAGTTGATCGGCGTGCTCCGAAGCCTTGGCGGCGGTCGGAGCGGCGAGTTGCGTCACTTTGGCTCCGGCGCCGGGAACGACCGACTTCACGCTGAGATTGAAATTGCCCTGGCCTCCGCCTAGCGACGAAGCATAGATCTTGAAGGCGCCGTCCTGGAGCGGGACATACAGGATGCGCGAGTTGAGGCGGTCGCCGCCATCGTCGTCCTCGGCGAGTTGGGTTCCCTTGTCATCGACGAGACGCATGAAACAGTCGAAATTCGGGCTGATCAAATCGAGTTGATACTTCGTCCCCTTTTTCAGCTTCACCTCGTAAACCTTCGCAGGCTGATTCCGCGCCGGATCGACGGGATCGTTGAGTTGCAAATTGCCGGCGACATTCAGAACGACTTCCTCGGCGCCTTGTTTCCCAACGACGGGTCCCGCGGCTCCGCCTTGAACCTTCAAGACATAATTGCCGGCGCCGCCGGCGAAGGTGGTCACGACGACTTTGTAAGTTCCGTCGTCCGTCGGCGTGTACTTGATACGCGAGTTGAACTTGTCGCCGCCATCGTCGTCGGAGGCGACTTCCTTGCCCGTCGCGTCGAGCAGGCGGAGATACGAATCGAAATCGGCGCTCATCAAATCGATCTGATAACCCTTGCCCTTGCTCAGTTTGATCTCATGCACTTTCGAGGGCTGTTGACGCGCCGGATCTTTCGGATCGTCGGGTTGCAACTGACCTTTCACTTCGAGGTTGTCCTGGGGGGCGCCGAACGTCAGCGCCGGGATCAGCAGCATTAGCGCCAGAGAGAGAATTCGAGTGCAGCCAGACATGATGGTTCCTCCTGAAGAAAAAACGAGGTGAAGGCGAACTCGGTCTTTATACGAGCATTGAGCGCCGGGCCAAGCGGATGGCCCCCCTTACGGTTGCTCGGCGATGCGCAATGTGAAGGGGCCCATTTGGCCGTTGAAGGTGCTGGCGACGACGCGATAACGGCCCGTCGCCGGCGGCTGAAAGCGAATCCGCGAATTCAGATTGCCGCCGCTGTCGTCGTCCTGAGCGATGATCGCGCCATTCTCGTGTTGCAGCAAAAGATACGTATCGAAATTTCGGCTCATCATATCGATGACGTACGTTTTGCCGGCCTTGAGCTCGACGAGATGGACCTTGCCGGGAAACTCGCGGTACTGATCCGGGCTGTCGTCATTCGACAATTTCCCTTCGAGCTCCCCGGGTTTATTGGCCGCCGGAGCGGGGAATGGGAAAAGCTTCGGCGGGACGATCACGTACGGCTTCACCGACAGGGAATATTTCCCTTCTTGAGCGCCTTGCCCGGAAGCCTGGATGACGTAAATGTCGTCTTTAGGGGGCGTGAACCGCAGGCGAGCGTTGGCGTTGCCCCGGTTCTGCGCCTGGCCGACGGGATTCCCCGTGGAATCGTCGATGCGGAAGAACGGATTCAGGCCGACGCCCGTCATGTCGATCACATAGGTCTTGCTCTTTTCCAATTTGAGCGCATGCAATTTCGACGGCCAACTCGTCATCCGATCGGGAGTCGAGCTTTTGTCGATCTCGCCGGCGATGACGATATCGACCTCGCCGCCCGCAGGCGCCTTGGCGGGAGGCGGTTCGGCCCAGCCTAAACCAACCGCTACCAACGTCGCCAACGTCGAAAAATGACTCATATACAGATCTCCGTTGAGTTCGGTAAAGTTCGTGGCTCTCAGTAGGAACGCGCTGACAGGCAATCATTCTTGCGTGACGCGCAGCGTATATCCACCGACCTGGCCATTGAACGTCGTCGCGATCAGGCGAAACGAGCCATTCTCGGGCGGCGTGAAACGGATGCGTGAATTGAGATTCTCGCCCCCATCGTCGTCTTGCGCCAGCACGACGCCGCGGGCGTCTTGCAGAATCAGATAACAATCGAAGTTGGGACTGATGAGATCGATGACATAACTCACGCCTTTTTTCAGATCGACGGCATGCGTCTTTCCGGGGCGATTGCGGACGGGGGAAGGCGGATCGGTGGCGACGAGTTGCGCCTGGATCTCGCCAGGCATCTTGGGGGTGGGCGCCGGCACCGGCAGAACCTTAACAGGAACCGGAGCGTACGATTTCACCGATAAGGTGTAGCCGCCTTCGCCGCCCCCCAAGTGCGAGGCGTAGATGAGATAGGTGTCGTCCTTGTCGGCCGTGAATTGAATCCGCGAGTTGAGATTGCCGCCGCCGTCATCGTCTTCGGCGAGTTGCTTGTTGGCGGAATCTTCGAGCCGCAGGTAGGCGTCGAAATCCGTGCTGACGAGATCGATCGTATACGATTGGCCCTTGCGCATCTTCACGGCATGAACCTTCGCCGGTTTGCCGCGGGCGGGATCGACTGCGTCGGCGTCGAGCAGCTGTCCGGTGATGACGAGATTGAGTTGCTCGATCTTGGCTTTTGGTTCCCCCTTGGGTGGATCGTTGTTGGGCTGCGCCTGGGTCTGGCCGAGGCCGATCGGCAGAAAGAACAAAGCGAGGAGCGAGCGTTGGAACATGACATGACTCCCGGGAGATGAAGCGTCGTTCGTTATCGTCCGTTCTTTGTTCGGGTCGGGCAATGGGAAATTGCGGGGGCCCTCGCGAATTGAACATAAGAGCGATTATCGGACGCTGCCTACAAAGACGACATCGGCGCGGATTCCTCACAACGTCCGATAATGTCCGTTATGTTTAAGTCGATCTACTGCGGTCGCGAACGAGAACGGACGAGCACGCCTTGCGAAAAATCAATGATTTTCCAGGCCGAGTCCGGGATATGATGGGGGTGAATGATCCGAGCCTCACAGGTGCCCTTTCATGAACATTCTCGCAATCGAGGACGATTCCGCCATCGGGCGTTCCATTCAAAAAGGCCTCACCGAGGCTGGCCACGAAGTCGCTTGGGAACGCGACGGCGTTCAAGGCGTCGCGCAAGCGCGAGCCCAAAAATGCGACGTCATCGTTTTGGATCTCTTACTTCCGGGCGAATCGGGACTCGATCTACTCAAGAAAGTCCGCGAGGAAGGCATTAACACTCCGGTGATCGTCCTGACGGCGCTGGGCGGCACCGAAGACAAAATCGCGGGCCTGAAATTAGGGGCCGACGATTATCTGGTCAAGCCGTTCGCGATGGCGGAACTGATCGCCCGCATTGAGGCCGTGTGTCGCCGTTCGACGCTCAAGCCCGCCGCCACGCTTCAGGTGGGCGATCTCAATCTTGATCTGACGACGCGCCGGGTCGCGAGCAGCGGCGTCGATGTCGAATTGACGCCGACGGAGTTCAGCATCCTCGAAATGCTGATGCGGCATAACGGCCTGGTCGTGACCCGTAAGATGCTCTGCGAGAGCCTTTGGGAATCGGACTGGGAAGGCACAACGAACGTGATCGAAGTGCACATCAATCGCCTTCGCAATAAACTCCAGAAAGGCACAAAAGAACCGCTCATCCACACCGTGCGAGGTCGGGGCTATGCCCTTCGGGCGAACTAGCTTTTTTCGTAGTTTCCGCTTTAAGGTCATGGCGGGCTTGGTCGTCACTGTCATCGGGACCATGTTCATCACCACGATCTTGGTGCGTTGGATCCTCACCCCCCAGCTCCAAGCCGAGTTCGACGATCAACTCAAGGACGAAACGAAGGACACGATTCTCGAAGTCCGCGAACTCTTTCCTGAGGGGATCCCTTCCAACCTTAAGGAAAGCGACCGGTTTTCGAAATTCGTCCACATCCTCGAACGCCGCGCCCAGAGCCGGGGCAACTTGCGGTGGTTCTTGCGCGTCTTCGACGGGGATCACGACATCCTCTATCAAAGCGAACCACTCCTCACGATTCCGCCTCCCGACGCAAAACACATTCTCGTGCCGCATCAACGCGACGAGTTCAGCTGGGTCGATACGCCGTTGTCCTCGCACGATGGCGCCAAGAAATCGAGATATACGCTCCAGGTCGGACGTTCGACGGAACCCCTGATCGACGACATCAAACTCCTCAACAACACGCTCCTTTGGCGAGGCTTTTTCGTCGTCGCCCTGGCTCCGGTCGCGGGCTATTTCTTCGCGAGGCAGGTGACCGGCCCCATCGCCAACATCATCGCCACCGCATCGCGCCTGCAACCTCAGCAACTCGACGAACGCCTCCCCATTCGCGGCACCAACGATGAACTCGATCGCGTTTCGCAAACCATCAATCGCATGCTCGACCGCATCGCCGTGTACATCGAACGCAATCGTTCGTTCGTCGCCAATGCCGCGCACGAATTGCGTTCGCCGCTGGCGGCGTTGCGTTCGTCGGCGGAGGTCGCGCTGAACCGCTCACGCACCCCCGAGGAATACGCCACCGTTCTGACCGAGATGATCGACGAAGTCAGTCATCTGTCGACGATGGTGAATCGCCTCTTGCTCCTGGCCGAAAGCGACGCCGGAAGGATGCTCGCGGGCGCCGGCGCTTCCGCCTCGCTCGGCAAAGTGGTGCGCGAATCGATCGAGATGTTTCAAGCTGTCGCGGAAACGGCGGGCGTCGCGATTCATCTGGGCAAACTTCCCGTCGCAATGGTTCCCTGCGATGAAGTGACGTTACGTCATCTTGTACGCAATCTCGTCGATAACGCGATCAAGTTCACGCCCGCGGGCAAAGCGATCTCGGTCACATTGCGGATCGAGCAGAGCCGGGCCGTTCTCGAAGTGGCGGACCAGGGGATCGGCATTCCCGCCGAAGATCAGCCGCGCGTCTTCGAACGTTTTTTTCGGGGGGACCGGTCCCGTCACCGCAACGACGGCCGAGCCGGCACGGGGTTGGGTTTGAGCATCTGCCATGCGATCGCGACGGACATCGGGGGAGAGATCCGCCTGACCAGCGTCTTCGGGCAGGGGAGCAAGTTCACGGTCATTCTGCCGCTCAGCGATCAGGAAGATCGGCGTAGTTTGTAGACCTATGGCCTTCAATTTAGACGTAATAATCGAGCGGCGTTCGACCAATAGACTTTTTCGAGAACTTCTCGCGTGAGCCCAACGCCGTGCAACGTCGGCTGCATGGTTCCTCGTTCGAAATCGGGATCAGCGATCGGGCTGAGCCCGCGCCAGTCGCTTTCCCAAAGCGTCCTTTGGCACCAGTAACGGCTCACATAATGTTCCGGATCGAGCGCATTCCGCGTCACCAAATCGGTGCCGAAAAGAAAGCGGTCTGAATAGCGTTCCATCAGACTTTTGACGGCCTCGCGCCGCGGCGGAGCTTCACGCACCTGCCACTTGGTCGCGCTCGTGTCGAAGTAGAGATTCGGATACCGATCGAGGAGTTCCTCGAGGTGATCGGGGTGTTCGACGTCCCCTCCCATGTGGGCGCCGATCCAAATGAGGTCCGGGAACATTTCGATCATCCGCCGCAGACCGACATATTGTTCGGGCTTGGTGCCGAATTTTGAAGCATCCGCATACATTGTGCGAAACCATGTATCGGGGTCGCCGACATGCACCATGACCAGGCGAACGCCCGCAGCCTGCGCGCGCTTGGCGGCTTCGATGCGCCAGGGAGCGTCGACGAGCAGGCCCCGTTCCCGGCCGCGCGGCGCGGACCAGAACTTGATCATGACCGCGCCGAGTTCGAGAAAGCGATCGAGGAGCCGATAAGCGTCGTCGTCGGGATCGTCGCGTTTCTTTTTTTGAATCATGCCGTTGAAGAGGATGCGGTCGCCGAGACGTTCACGCAAAACCGGAATGTCGTCGGGCAGGCACATCGAGACGGTGGCTTCGACCTGGAACGTGCGGCCAATGTCGAGCATCAACGCGGCTTGATCGGCGGTCGCTCCCGGCCCTTCGCCTAAAGGCAGACCGTTCGCCGGATCGCCGGGACGGGTAAGCATAACGTGAGCGTGAAAATCGAGGATCGGGCCTTCGTATGTAAGATGGGAACGCTGCGAATAATCGAGGCCGGTGACGTTGTATTCGGGGGCCATGGTTGATCTCCGGGTTTCGCCCAGCAACCCGACAGCTTGCAGACGGGTTGCTCGGGCGTCGCCGATTCTTTCGACCGACTTAAAACAGGACCGGCTTGTTGAGCAGACGCCGCACGACGGTGAACTGCCCGCAATGCATCATCGAATGGTTGGCGATGAGTCCGATGATGTTGCCGAGTTTCGGAGCCATGGCGCTGACGCCATCGGGGGCGGGTTTGTCGAGTTCCTCCTCCGCGATCTTCGCAAGCCCGGCAATCGTGGTTTCGCGAACCTGGTTGAAGAGTTTGAGGTAATGATCTTTGGCCAGGTTGCCGCCATCGCCATGCGTTTGCGACGACGAGGCTTTCCCCAGGGCTTGAATCACCGGCGGAAGTTCGGCATATTTGATGCCAAGCATGCCGCCGAGCTGCGTTTCCGAAGCGATGAGGTGGCCAATCTGCCAGGCGATGTTATTCGCTCCGGGCACGGGCCGCACCTGAATGTCAGCGTCGTCGAGATCCTTCAGAAACATGGGGACCATGTGCTGGGTCGACACAAGCATGTAGTTCAAAGCATCCTTGGAATTCATCGTTTGGCGCTCCAGGGTGGGAAAGGGACTCCCGTCATGCTATGCTCAAGCGCCAGGGTCAGGTACTCCGAATCTCGGGGCGGAATTTCCTAGAACAACAACGACACCTCACTCCGATGGAACGGATGGCGCCTCATGGATGCTTTTCGCCTGGCGAACAAACTGCTCCGCAGCCTCACCTTCTGGAACGCTCGCCGCATTTGGTATCTCACGCGCACGCAGGGCCCCATGGCCGTTCTCGAACGAGCCCGCTTCGCGTTTGGCGATCGCGACTCCAACGCCCTCAGGGAACTCGAAGCTCGTCCGCGCGCTCTCGCCCGCCAACGCCGCACGCCGCTCGCGTTTCAACCTCGCGTGGGGCTGGCGGTGGCGTGCATCGACACCCCCCTACCCCATCTCCAGGCTCTCGTGGCCAGCGTTGGACAGCAAACGTATTCGAACTGGCGACTCAGCATTGCGGTCCGTTTCTCCGACGAAAACATACTCGACGGGTTGCAGGAGCTCGTTCGAGCCTATCCCCAGCAAATCACACTCACCATCTCGAAGTCGCACGCCCGCGCCGACCTGCAAAGCGAAGCCTTCGCGCGGGCGGAGGGAGACTTTGTCGGCTTGCTCAACGCCAACGACGTGCTGTTGCCGAACGCTCTCTATGAACTCGTCGCACGCATCGGCGCGGATCGCGCCATCGATTTCGTCTATGGCGACGAAGGCGTCACCGACGATGCCGGCGTCCGCCGCCTGGGAGCGATTCTTAAGCCCGACTTCGCCCCCGACACGCTCCGCGGCTCGAACTACATTGGCCATCTGGCGCTGATCCGGCGCGACCTCTGGCGGTCGATTTGCGGCCTCGATCCCACGTATCAAACGGCGTCCGAATACGATCTCATGCTGCGCGCATCCGAGAACGCCCAATCGATCGCCCACGTTCCGAAGGTGATTTTGCTCCAGCGCGCCGCTCCGAACGCCGCCGATACCGCAACGCTTGCCGACGGCCAACGCGCGATCGCCGCTCACCTGGAACGCTTGAAGATGCCGGGCCGCGTCGAATCCGGCTTGGGCGAAACCTACCGCGTCCATTATGAACTGAAATCGCGTCCGAAGGTTTCCATCATCATTCCCAACAAGGACCACGCTTCGGTTCTCGAAACCGGCATCGCCTCGATCGTGACGCGTTCGACCTACGCGAACTTTGAAATCGTGATCGTCGAAAACAACAGCGCTCTGCCAGCGACTCACGAAGCGTATCGCCGCCTGCAAAATGACCCCCGCATCCGCGTCATCGCCGACAACGGCCCATTCAATTTCTCACGCCTGGTGAACCTCGGAGCCAAGCACGCGACGGGCGAGTTTCTGCTGCTGCTCAACAACGATACCGAAGTGATCGCCGCCGACTGGATCGAACGCATGCTCGAGTTCGGCCAGCGCGACGATGTGGGAGCCGTCGGCGCGAAGCTTCTTTACCCGAATCAAACCACACAGCACGCCGGCGTGATTGTCGGCATCCAAGGCCTCGCGGGCCACATCCACCGCGGCCTCGACCCGCAAGAATCCGGCTACCTCGGCCGCCTCTGCACCGCCCAAAATCTCAGCGCCGTCACCGCCGCCTGCATGCTGATTCGCAAATCGATCTACGACGCCCACCACGGCTTTGACCCCGCCTTCGCCATCGCCTACAACGACGTTGACTTCTGCCTCCGCCTCCGCGCCGCCGGCAAACTCATCGTCTGGACCCCCGACGCCCTCCTCTACCACTG
>JBAXFO010000123.1:0-9612 GCA_037139885.1 Planctomycetota bacterium | reverse complement strand
TTCCGCCGTTCCCAGGGTGCGCTCACATTCGTTCGCGACCCTGGGCTTCGGGATGGAACTCCGTTGGAGTAGAAATGCGCGTAACAAAACCCGGATGAAATTGTCGCGACGTTTTCATCGGACCAGCCTGGGACTTTCTCGCGAGTCGCTCGACAAAGCCCCTTCTGGACTGCATAATACTCCCGTGTCGCTGCAACCGTGTTCGATCAGGAGTTAGCTATGGCCATATCCGGCGGTCTCAATGTCGATGTCGACCGAATTCGCAATAACTGGGGCTGGTATGTCGCCCTAGGCATCATTCTCGTCTTGCTCGGCGGCGTCGCCATCGCGAGCCCGTTCGGCGTCGGCCTGGCCGTGATGGTCGTACTCGGCATTCTGCTCATCGCCAGCGGCGCGGCGGAAATCGTCGTCGCCATTCAAACGCGCGGCTGGCAGGGCATCGCCCTCAATCTCCTCGCGGGCATTCTCGAAATCGTCGTCGGCATCGTCGTCCTGAAATGCCCCGTGACGTCGCTCGTCGTCATGACGATGTTCTTCACCATCTATCTCCTCGTCGGCGGCATCTTCCGCATCTTCGCCGCCATCTCGCTCCGCATTCCCGGCACCGGCTGGCTCGTCCTCAGCGGCATCGTGACGACGCTCTTGGGCGTCATGCTGCTCGCCGAAATGCCAGCGCCCGCAGAATGGCTGATCGGCACGTTCGTCGGCATCGATCTGATTTTCCACGGCATCTCCTGGATCGTGCTCGCCCTCGGCTTGCGCAAGGGATCGCCGGGAACGCCCGCCATCGCGTGATTTGTGCGGGGGGCAGGCGCGCCAACCTGCCCCTCGCATTCCTCGCCACGGTACCTCATGGAACCGACCACGCCGCGCCGCCGACACTCCTGGGCCGCCAAATTTGGAGACGCCCTCCGCGGACTCAAGTTCGGCATGCGCGGCCAAAGCAGTTTCGCGGTTCACGCCTTCATGGCCGCGGCCGTGCTCGTGGCGGCGACGGTCCTCCGTTGCTCGCTCGAACAATGGGCGCTCCTCATCTTCGCGATCGGCCTCGTCTTCACGGCGGAACTCCTTAACACTTCGATCGAAGTTCTTTTTCGCGGCTTCGATGAAGAAGCGCGCGAACGCTCCTGGCGATGCCTCGACATCGCCGCGGCCGCGGTCTTCCTCGCGAGCGCCACCGCGGCGGCCATCGGCATTCTCGTGTTCGGCGGACGTATCTATGAGATGAGTTTCTGAACGCGTGGAGCGGCGCCAGCAAGCGTCGTCAGCTTCTTACCGCGCCGTGGATCGTGCCGTTGAGCGTGCCGATCGCGGGGGAGCCGTCGATTATGCCGTTGCCTTCGTTATCCTCCGACGCTTTGCTGTTGAAACGCCTCCGCCGATCTTACCGTCGGTCACGCCGCGACGCCTGCGACATTTCGCCTCGAATTCTCCTTGCAGCCTCACCCGCGGCCGTGCGACGATCGATGCGTCATTCGAGTCATCGCCCCCAAACGGATTTCCTCGTGACGCGTACCTCTCTCACACTCGCGACGGCGGCGCTGTTCGCCGTCATGTCTTCCGCGACCGCCCAACCGAAAGCGGCAACCAGCTTTCCGCCGGATCCGCAAACGCTCGCCAAAATCGAGGCCAAGCGCCAGGAGCTCGCCAAAGCCCTGGCGGAACTCAAAAGCAAAGGCGTCAAGGATCCGGCGCTGGGCGATGTCGAAGTCTACGATCGGGCCGCCCGCGTCATGCTGCGCAATAACGATTTCCATGCCGCCGATTCCGCCAAAGGAACGCTCGAAATGCTCGATCAGGGCATCCAAAGGGCAGCCGCGGTTTTGGCGGGAACCGACACTTATCAACGCCCGGGCACGCGCTCGGTGCGTGCGTATCGTTCGCGCGTCGATGGCTCGTTGCAACCGTACATCGTCAGCGTGCCCGCGGATTTCGGCAAAGACGAGAAGATTTGGCGGCTCGATGTCGTGCTTCATGGCCGCAACGACACCATGACGGAAGCCCTCTGGATTCGCGGCGCTCCCGACCGGGCCGCCGGCAAAGATCCGTGGGTGCAGATCGACGTTTTCGGCCGGGGGAATAATGCTTATCGCTGGGTCGGCGAGGCCGATGTCTTCGAGGCGCTCGAAGACTTCCTCGCCCGCGAAAAAGCCGCGGGCCGCGCTCAGAATCTCGATCGCAAAAAGTTCGTCCTACGCGGCTTCTCCATGGGAGGAGCGGGCACGTGGCACCTGGGCCTGCATCATCCCGATCTCTGGTGCGCCATCGGCCCCGGCGCGGGCTTCTCGGCCACTGCCGGCCTCGCCGCCGAACGCTCCAAAGCCTGGGACGAATGCCTTCATATTTACGACGCCGTCGACTATGCCGGCAATGCGTTCATGGTCCCCATCGTCGCCTATTCCGGAGCCGACGATCCGCAAAAGAAAGCCGCCGACAACATCGAAGGCCGACTCAAAAAACTCGATCTCTCCAGGCACATGACCCACCTCATCGCTCCCGCCACGAAGCACTCGTTTCCCGCCGACTATTTCCGAAAGGCCGACGCCCTCCTCGCGATTCATGCCGCCAAGGGCCGAGACCCCTACCCCGCCGACGTGCGCTTCACCACCTGGACGCTCAAGTATCCCCGCTGCGAATGGCTCGAAATTTTGCGGCTCGATCGCCATTACTCCGAAGCGAAGATCCGCGCAAACTACAGCGACAAGGGCTTCGACATCGACACCGCCAACACCCGCATGCTGCGTTTGACGATGCCGAAAAACGTCGGCGCGAAAGTCCACATCAAGATCGACGACGTTGCACTCGACGCCGTGCCGCAAACGTCGGGCCCGAATCAAGTCGTCACGCTTGAGAAGAAAGACAAAACTTGGTCGGCGCTTACGAAAGATCCCGTCGCCGGTCTCGAAAAAGTTCACGGCTCGACGGGCCCCATCGACGACGCCTTCACCGACAGCTTCCTCTGCGTCGAAGGCTCGGGAAAAGCCTGGCATCCCGCCGTGGCCGCGTATGCGGTCGGTGAACTCAAGCGCTTCACCTACGAATGGCACAAATATCTCCACGGCGATCTGCCGCTGAAGAAAGACGTGGACGTGACCGACGCCGACATCGCGAACAAAAATCTCATCCTCTTCGGCGACCCCGCTTCGAACAGCCTGATTGCGAAAATCCTGCCGAAGCTGCCGCTCGAATGGACCAAGGACGCGATCGCTCTCGCGGGAGCCAAAGGCGACGCAGCCGACCACATCCCCGTCCTCATTTACCCGAATCCGCTCAACCCCAAAAAGTACATCGTCCTCAACAGCGGCCACACGTTCAAGGAGTCCGAGTTCAAGGCGACGAACGCCTTTTTGTTTCCTCGCCTCGGCGACTACGCTCTCCTCAAATTCGCCCCCTCGGCCACGAATCCGCTTCAGACGGACCCAAAGATCATCGGCCTCTTCGACGAAAAATGGCAACCTCGTTAAGCCGGCGCGACCGGTAGTTTCTCAATGAGCCTCAAGAAGCTTGGCTCGATATCTTACGGGAGACGCACATGCCGCATCGATTTCTCGCCGCCTGGGCGGTTGGCGGTTTTTGTCTCGTGGCCGCGGCAGGCGGGGCGGGGCCGATCGATTTCCATACGCTGAAGCCGCCGGCGGATTTCGTCCCGAAGGAAACGGTCGCCCAACGACAATCCCGCGTGGCTGCTACGTCTCGCAGCCGACTCGGTAGCCGCGTTGTTAAGCGCCGAAGTCCCCACGCTCGTCTGTTGCTCGGCCGGGATGAGCCGGTCGGTCAGCATCGCGGCTGCGGGATTGAGTTTGACTCGGAGGATGTCTCTCGCCGAGGCGGCTTCGCTTGTTACGGAAGGCGGACCGGTCGATGTCGCGCCAGCATTTTGGGGCCAAATTCAGGAGGCGATCCGTTGAAGACGGATTAAGGTAGTGCGTAACCAGACCCAATTTTCGGTTGAGGCGAGCCGCCGGGCTTGTCCCGGCGGGATAAACCCGCCGGCTCACGCCGAAGATTTCGAACCCTTACGACACCGAAACGACACCGAGGGCGGAAAGTCCGACATGCGTCGCATGTCGTTCTTTCCGCCCTCGTTTCGATTGCTCGATTCAGACTGTGCCGACTTACCGCTTCAGCGTCACCTTCGTGCCGGCCTTGATTTGGCCGCGGAGGTATTCGAGGGCGGATTCGAGTTGGCGGTCCTTGAATTCGGCCTTGCCGCTGTCGGGCGGGGGGGTGTGGCCTGGCCTATGGATGATCTCCTGGTCTCTCTGGAAGTCCTGGAGGTCGTTGAGTTCCTTGGCGGTGATCTTGATGTCGAAGCCGGCGTCGGGTTTCACGCCCCATTCGTCTTCTTCCTTGCCGCCGGTGCTGGCGCGGTTGAGGTTCTTGTTGCTGGGGCGCCAGAACGTGGCGGTGGTCAACTTCAGACGGCCGCCCGTGTCGAACTGGTGGATCGTTTGCACGCTCCCCTTGCCGAAGCTGCGGCTGCCGACGACGATCGCCCGGCCATGATCTTGCAAGCACGCCGACACGATCTCGCTGGCGCTGGCGCTGCCGCCGTTCACGAGGCACACCATCGGAAAGCTGGTGTAGCTGCCGTCGGACTTGCCGATGTAGCTTGTCTCGGCGCCATTGCGCGGGCGGATGGTGACGATCATGCCGTCGTCGATGAACAGATCCGAAATCTTGACGGCTCCGTCGAGCAAGCCGCCCGGATTGAAACGCAGGTCGAGCACGAAGCCCTTGATGCCGGCGCTGCTCAGCTTCTTCATCAGGTTTTCAAGCGAGCGGGTCGTGTTGCCGGAAAACTGGGTTAGACGCACGTAGCAGATCTTGTTTTCCGGATCGATGACGTAGTTCCACGAATCGTCGGCGTTGCGTTTGTGGCCCATCACGGTTTCGACTTCGACGGTGCCGCGAACGAGGTTGAACTCAAGAGGGGCCTTTTCGCCTTCGCGGTCGACGGTCAGTTTCACCTTGGTGCCGGGCTTGCCGAGAATCTTGACCACGGCTTCTTCGGTCGTCATGCCCTTGGTCGGGATGACTTCGGGTTTCGCGAGGGGAGCGCCTTCGCTGTCGACTTCGCGGATGATCTGCGTGATGACGTCGTTGGCGTAGATCTTCGCTTTATAAGCGGGGCTGTTCATGATGGGCGTGACGACTTGCAGTTGGTCGCGGACGTTGTTCTTGCGGATTTGCACGCCGATGCCGGAGAAATCGCCGCGGGTGTCGTTCTCGAATTTGCGAGCGGTTTCGGGGTCGATGTAGCCGGTGTGGCGATCGAGCTTTTCGAGCATGGCGTTGAGGGCGGCGGTGATGTCCTTGCCGCGGGCCAGGTCTTCGCGTTTGCCGAGCTGTTGGCGGGCCTCGGTGAGAATCTTGATGAGGTCCGCTTCCTTGAGAGCCTTGGTGTCCGCGAGTTTATCGCCGATCGACGACGGAATCTTTTCATTGAGCGATTTGTACAGGCCCTTGACGGCATTATCGATCATGTTGCCCTGATTGACGTCCTTGACGTAACCCTGGCGAACCATGCGGGCGGCACGCATCACCATGATGGCGAAATTGCTGGCGTCGCTGTCGGGCAGAATGATCGACGCAAGAATGACTTTGCGTTCGCCTTCGAAGCCGGCCACGTCAATCTTGCCGTCGGCCAGCTTTTGATACACTTTCCGCAGCGATTGCTGGGCTTCGAGCTTCGGCATACGCACGAGGAGGTTGTGCCCTTCCTCGGCGATGTCTTTCGGCAGGGCCTTGTCCTTGGCGATCTCGTCGAACTTCTTGACGCGCGTCTCGGCGAGGGGATGGGCGGCCGGGTTGTAGTCGACGAAGAAATCGGTGTTGTGGAAATCGAAGACGACCGGGGTCTGCCCCTTCTCTTCGTTGTCTTTGCCAAGCAAGCGGGCCCGTTCGGGCATCTCCTTGCGAACATACTTGACCAGTTCGGCGACGGTGATGTTGCCGTCGGGTTCGTAACCTTCGATGTCGGCCTTGCCCTTCATGCCGTCGAGCAGCACGGCGGTGAACAAGCCGCCCTTGTCGGTTTCGAGAGCCGGCTTGAGGCCGCTATTGGGCAGGAAGACGACGCGGCTGGGGTTGTGCCCCTTGGCTTCTTCGTTGCCGAGAAATTCGCGGTAGAAGTTGCCGAGATTGGGGTCGGGAGCCTTTTCCTTGCCGAGGTCGAAGCCCATGAAGTTGACATCGACGAAGGCGACGAAGCGTTGGCTTTGCATCTTGTCGAGATGGTTTTCGATATCGCCCCCGGCCACGGCGTCCTTGGCGCGATCTTTGAACGTCGAATCCGAAGCGAAGTAAACCGATCGCTCGCCCAGGGGAGCGCCTTCGCCGATGATGGCGAAGATGACCAGGTCGTCTTTCGTCGGCGTCTTCTCGAGCCATTCGAGCGACTTGATGATGTTGGCCCGGGTCGCCGGTTCGCTATTGCGCTTCGCGTCGGCTTCGCCCAGGAGGAGTTTGATGTTTTTGGGTTCGACGCCGAGGTAATCTTTCGACGTGAAGAGGTCGTAAAGCGCCTTGGCGTCGGCTTCGGCGAATTTGCGCGGCTTGATCTGCGGATCGGCATATTTGTCGATGCCGATGACCACGACATAGGGAGTGCCCGGGCTGTCGCCAGCCGCGGCGGCGGCTCCGGCGAGCCCCAAGGCCCATCCCCCCATCATCAACGCCAGCAACGCACGTCGGAGCATGGAAATTCATTCCTTTCGACAAAGGGCTCGAGATCGATTCCCAAGAGGAGACGAAAGACGCCTCGGGATTCTCACGAAAAAAACACCCAGGTTTCCTGATTAACCCGCCCCAATGGTAACGCAGCGGGCGAAATTAAACAAACGAACTTTCCGGGGCCGCTTCCGAGGGAGAACTGATACCTTGCAAGTATGACAGGCTCTTCTCGGCCACGCGCACCGCATCGTGGGCATGGCGACTCAATTCTACGTACGCGCCGCCCGAGTAATCGATTTTTTCCAGGGCTCTTAACACCGAAACGAAGTCGATTTCCCCGTCCCCGAACATTAAATGATCGTGCACGCCTTTTCGCATATCGTCGAGATGAACGTTCCAAAGGACACTGCGCCAGCGCTCGATTTGGTCCGCGATCGGCGTTTCGCCCAGGCAATGAAGGTGGCCGACGTCCAGCGTCAGCCCGAAGGTGTCGCGCGCTGCGGGCGTCGTGTGCAGCCGAGACAGCAGTTGCTCGAACTTCGTCATCGTGTCGACGAACATTCCTGGTTCCGGCTCGAACGCCAGTTTGACGCCCGCTTCCTGCGCCGCGGCCATGACGGTTTGACAACTTTCTGTGAGCCGGTCCCAGAGGACGTTGTCCGGAGGCGCATCGATGGCGGCGCCCGACCAGAAGCTGACGGCATCCGCTTCGAAGTGAGCCGCCAGCTCGACGCACGACTTCAGAAAGTCGATGCGTACAAAGCGCTCGGCCGGGGTTGGGCTCAGAAGCGTGGGCTGATGCTTTCGGCGCGGATCGAGCAGGAATCGGGCCCCCGTCTCCACGACGCAGCGTAGCCGGCGCTGGCGGAGCGTGCGGCGCACCCGTTCGGCGAACTTTTGAAAGTCGGGGGCTTTCGGATCGAGAGCGTGATAATCGACCGTGATCGCGATGCCGCGATAACCGAGATCGGCGAGGATCGCGATCGCATCTTCGAACCGGTGATGGGCGAAGCCGTTCGTGTTGTAACCGAAATACATGCGAATGATCCGAGGGTTGTTTGGTGTCGAACGATCCCGGCCTGGAAAGCCCGGAATCGCCCGTTCGAAAGCGTCACGGCGACGCTTCGACGTATTCGACTTCCGGCACGTGCTTGCGCAGAATGTCTTCGATCCCCATGACGGCCGCCATGATCGAACTCGGGCACGTGCCGCACACGCCGCCGAGGCGGATTTGGGCGCAGCCTTGCTCCACGTCGAGCACTTCGAGCTTCGTGCCGTCCATGTCGAGGGCCGGGCCGACTTCGCGGATGAGAACGTCTTGCACGCGGGCTTTCAGATCCATGTTCGGTCTCCTCCCCAACATTATAGGACGACGCCGATTTTCCTCGCCCGTCGATCCGCGGCCGCTTAATTTGAACGAAGGATCCCTCTCAAGGAGTCGCATCATGAAATTCGCCTTGCTCGCGCTCACCATTCTCGCCCTCGGAGCGACCGCCATGGCTCAACTGCCTGCCCCCGATCAGCTGCCGGCTCATCAAGAACTTCCCGATCCGCTCGTCGCCCTCGACGGTTCCAAGATCGCCACCAAGGAAGATTGGCTCGCCAAACGTCGGCCCGAGCTCAAGAACCTTTTCCAGCACTACATGTACGGCACAATCCCTGGCAAGCCCGCCAACCTCGCGTTCAAGGTCGAACGCGTCGATCCGCACGCTCTCGGCGGCAAGGCGACGTTGAAAGAGATCACGATTTCCTTCGGTCCGCCCGAAACGCCGAAGATGCATCTGCTGCTGGTCATCCCCAACAAGCGCAGCGGTCCCGCTCCCGTGTTCGTCGGCCTCAATTTTGAAGGCAATCACACGCTGCTGAACGACCCCAAGATTCGCCTGCCGCTGGGATGGGTCGACGGCAACCGCAAGGGCGTCGTGAAGAATCGCGCCACCGAGGAAAGTCGGGGAATTTCGGTCGACCGCTGGTCGCTCGAACAGAACATCGACGCCGGCTACGCAGTGGCGACGGTCTATTACGGCGACATCGTTTCGGATCGCACAGATGTTCGCGAAGGTGTGCAGAATCACATCAAGACGGGCGCTCCAGCCGATCACGATTGGGGCGCCATCGCCGCCTGGGCATGGGGCCTGCAACGAATCGTCGATTACCTCGTCACCGACGGCGACATCGACGCGACGCGCATCATCGCGTTCGGCCATTCCCGCCTCGGCAAGACGGCGTTGCTCGCGGCGGCTTTCGACGAACGCATCGCCGCGGCGATTCCCAGTCAGGCCGGTTGCGGCGGCACCGCGCCGAGCCGTACCACCAACCCCAAAGCTGAGACCGTCAAAGTGATCACCAAGCGTTTCCCCCACTGGTTCACGCCGACCTTTTCCAAGTTTCGCGACTCGGTCGACACGATTCCGTTCGATCAGCATGCCCTCATCGCTCTCGTCGCCCCGCGGCCTGTTCTTCTGAGCAACGCCCTCGAAGACCAATGGGCCGATCCGGATGGCCAGTTTCGTCTGCTGATCGCCGCCGATCCCGTTTATAAACTCCTCGGTTCCGAAGGCCTCGGCGCGACGAAACGCCCCTCCGTCGGCGGCGCGCTCCTGAGTCCGCTCGGCTTCTCCTATCGCGAAGGCAAACACTCGGTCACGCCCGCGGACTGGAAAACGTTCGTCGATTTCGCCAACGCCCGGCTGAAGAAGGGGTAAAGAGGCGCGGCGCCGCTAAGAGAACTTCATATTGTTCGGACTGTCGAAGAGGCCGGGCGGTTTGGCGCGGGGAGCATTGATGATGAGTCGCGGCGGCGTTCCGGGCGGCCCCGACTCCCATTCGAGGACTTCATTGCCCTCCGAATCTTTGAGCCCCGGTTCGCCGTTCGGGCCTTGACCCAAGATGCGGACGAAGAGAGGCCAGACGCTGCGGTTGCCCTCGTTCCACGTC
>JBAXFO010000122.1:0-9621 GCA_037139885.1 Planctomycetota bacterium | reverse complement strand
GCCTCTTCGTCGTACTCCAGCGGTTTCGGCGGCGCGATCAGCGTTTCGAACATGACGTCGTCCCCCACCGTCGGCGATTTCGTCGTCATCGGTACCTCCACCTATCGCGTCAAAGCGTTTAGCGGCACGAGCAGCGTCACCTTGAGCACGAATCTCGCCGCCTCCGTCAGTTCGGGAGCGACGCTGACGTTCTACAGCGATACCGACAAACGCTATATGGATTACCTCGATAATCCCTATCGCCCCAAACATCAGTTCTGGTTCGGCCCGATGACGTTCGCGGATTATCTCGGCAACTACAATACGCAGAATTTCATGTGGCCGGGAAACGTGCACGAAGCCCAGGCGTGGGCATGCAAAGTGGGCATTCAAACCGCCATCGACGACATCAAGAATAACCATCCGAACGACTTCCTCGGCATGGCCTTCTTTTCCGCGCCCAAAACCAGCGCGGCCGGCTCCGGGTATTACAACCGCGCGGTCGTTCCCCTGGGCCGCAACTATCAACAGCTCAAAGATTCGCTCTGGTTTCCCCCGTCCACCGTCACGGGCACGGCCACCGAAATCACGCCGTACGACACCGATTTCGATCAAGTCCCCCGGGCCAACGGCGGCACCGCTCCCGGCATGGGTTTCATGATCGGCTATAACCAACTCAGCAGCAGCCTCACCAACTTGCGGCTCTATGCCACGCCCTCGACAACCTATCGAGGCAACGCAGGCGGGTTGGGCCGCAAGGGCGCGTCGCGCATCGTCATCTTCGAAACGGATGGCGCGCCCAATACGCAGGCCGTCGCCACCATCAAAAATTCGGGAGCCGATTCGTACTATCCGATTCGCATCAAAGACCCGGTCAACCTGAGCAGCTCCTCGAACGTGGAATGGCCCACCGGCGGCACATACGCCAGCAGCGATATCTACTCAGTCGTGAAGCAAATCGCCGCTCTGGACTCCGCGTCTCCTCCGGGGTATTCGAGCACGCGCCACCCCGTACAGGTTTTCCCCATCGGCTATGGCAGCCTCTTCGACCCGAGCAACGCCAGCACGAACCAAACCACAGGCTTGACGTTTCTGCAATCGGTCGCCTACTACGGCAACACGGCGACCGATACGTCAGGCGCGAACTTTCCCGACAAGTACCGCATCTACGGCACCAATCAACAACGCATCGACCGCATGCAGTCGGCGTTCACCAGCATCATGCAGACCGGAACGCAGGTGTCGCTGATCGAATGAGGCCTTTGTGAGCCCGATGGGCGAATTGCGACCGCATCATGCCGGTTCGACAATTTGCAGCTGGACGCCGACCACGAGGTCCTTGACCGCTTCCCGGTAGCTCGCCATGTGCGGCGCTTGAAAGTGAGCCTTGAGCGCGTCCAGGCTTTCCCATTTCTCGATGATCACCGCCACGTCCTCGCGGACCGGTCCCTGGATGGCGACGCCACTGGCGACATCCACCGTCGGGCAATACTCGATGCAACCCGCCTCCGCGCGAACGAGCGGGACCAACCGGTGAAACTCCGCCAGAAAGGCTTGGCGGCGGCCGAGGTGAACTTGAATCGTCGCGATCACATGAATCATGGTCGGTTCTCCGAAAAGCGTGTTCCGAGGGCGAGTTCATGTCTTTCCTATGAATCGCGGCCGCGGCGAAAGTTGAAACGTTGTTCTCGCGGCGAAGGTATCCTAAACTGAATGAGACATTGCTCCCCCCAAGCGCATCTTTTGGCGGGTTTCCGGTCATGCGAATCTGGCTCGCGAGTTTCTCGCTGGTGTACTCCACCACTTTGGCGGTCGCCCAAGATGAGTCGGTCAACAAGGTGATCGTGCCGTTCGTGACGAAGCACTGCGTCGCCTGCCATGGCCCCGAGAGAAAGAAGGCCGATCTCGTCTTGCATCCGTTCAAGGATGAAGCGTCGATTTTGAAGGCGCGCAAAATATGGATGAACGTGCTCGGGCAGATTCACACCGGCGAGATGCCGCCAGCGGGCAAGCCGCGACCAACCATCGCGGAGAATGAGCAATTCGCCAAGGCCGTCACAGCCATTTTCGAACGTCACGACCGCACGGCCAAACGCGATCCCGGCGTCGTCACCATGCGGCGGCTCAATCGCACGGAATACGCCAACACCATTCGCGATCTCATCGGCGTCGAAACGCCGACAACCGACGATTTCCCCGGCGATGATGTCGGCCATGGCTTCGACAACATCGGCGATGTCCTCACGATTTCGCCGCTGCACATGGAACGCTATCTGGCGGCGGCCGAGACGATCATGCGGCCAGCGATCCTCGTCGGCGCCATTCCCAAGCCGACGGTTCGCAACGTCAGCGGCCGGTATCTCGAACCTCAACCCAAAGACAAGAAAGAGAACGTTCGCGTTCAATATGACAAGTCAACGCTCTACGGCAATTTCCGCGTCACTCCCGGCGGCGATTGCGAAATTCTGGTGAAGATGGCAGCCCGACCGGCGGGCGATGAACCCGTTAAAGTCGCCATTCTGCTCGACAACGTCACGATAAAAACCGTCGAAATCGCCGGCGCCAAAACGTTGCCGGCCGAAACCTACAAGATCCCCATGACGATCAAAGCGGGCGATCATCGCGTGAGCGTCGTCGTTCTCAACGAGTACAAAGATCCCCAAGACTCCAAGATTCGGCGTGCAGCTCTCATCGAATCGATCAGCGTCAATGGCCCCCTCGAGACTCGGCCCCGTTCGCATCACATGTTGCTCGATGGCGCCGACAAACGGGAAGGCGACGATAAGACGCGTTTCGTCCTGGAGCGTTTCGCCACCCGGGCCTATCGTCGGCCCGCAACCGTGCCCGAAGTCGATCGCCTCATCGGCATCGTCAAGAACGCTCAAAAGGCCAAGGAAACCTGGGAGGCGAGCGTGTCGTTGGCCATGCAAGCCGTGCTGGCGTCGCCGAAGTTCTTGTTCCGCGTCGAACTCGACGCCCGCCCCGATAGCAAGGACGCACACCCGATCGACGATTATCAACTCGCGTCGCGCCTTTCCTATTTCCTTTGGAGCACAATGCCCGACGACGAACTCTTCCGTCTCGCCGCCAAGAAACAGCTTCATTCCAACATTAAAGCTCAAGTGAAACGGATGCTCGCCGATCCCAAGGCCCAGGCGCTGGTCGAGAACTTTGCGGTGCAGTGGCTTCAGCTGCGGCCGCTCCGCTCCGCGACGCCCGACATCAAACTCTTTCCCGAGTTCAGCGACAGCCTGCGCAGCGACATGTTGAAAGAAACGGAACTCTTCATCGGCGCGGTCATTTCTGAAGACCGCAGCATTCTCGATTTGATCGACAGCAAGTTCACGTTTCTCAACGAACGCCTCGCCCGGCTCTATGGCATTCGCGACACCAACGGCAACCCGGCCTACACCAAGGCGATCAATCCCGCGGGCAAGCCGATCACGGGCGATAACTTCGTACGCGTCAATCTCGACGGCACCAAACGCGGCGGCCTGCTCACGCAAGCGAGCATACTCACAGTGACTTCAAACCCCACGCGGACCTCGCCCGTCAAACGGGGCCGTTGGGTGCTCGAGCAAATCTTGGGCACGCCGCCGCCGCCGCCGCCGCCGAACGTTCCGGAGCTTGCGGAGGATTCGAACGCCCAGACGAAGGGTTCGCTTCGCCAACGCATGGAGCAGCACCGAGCCAACGCCGCGTGCGCCGGTTGCCATGCCCGGATGGATCCGATTGGTTTCGCCTTCGAGAACTTCACTGCGATCGGCAAATTCCGCGAGAAAGACGGCGAGTTTCCGATCGACCCGGCGGGCGAGCTGCCCGGAGGCCAGAAATTCCGCGGTCCCGAAGAGTTCAAAACGATTTTGAAGGGGAAAAAGGATCTTTTCAGTCGCTGCCTGGCCGAAAAGATGTTAACATACGCGATAGGTCGTGGGACCGAGTTCTACGACAAACCCGCCATCGACGCCATTCTGACCGACCTGGAAAAGAACGACTTCCGTTTTTCCGCCCTGATCAGCGCCATCGCCACCAGCGATCCATTCCGCCTTCGTCGAGGAAAGGACCAAGAATGAGCAAGTTCCTTTCGCGCCGCACATTGCTTCGGGCAGTTGGAGCCGCCGTCGCCCTGCCCTGGCTGGAAGCGATGGAACCCGTGTATTCTTGGGCCAATCAAGGCCGGCGCCATCCCGTGCGCCTGGCGTTTCTCTATACGCCCAACGGCAAGCACATGCGCGACTGGACGCCGAGCGCCGAAGGTGCGCTCGATGAACTCTCCCCCATTTTGCAGCCGCTGAACAATCTCAAGAGCGACATCACCGTTCTCACCGGCTTGACCGCGGACAAGGCCCGCCCGCACGGCGACGGCGGCGGCGACCATGCCCGCGCCATGGCCGCCTTCCTCACCGGCGCGCAGCCTCGCAAAACCGACGGTTCCGATATTCGCGTCGGAGTTTCAGTCGATCAAGTCGCCGCCAGCCGGCTCGCCGATCAGACTCGCCTCGCCTCGCTCGAAATCGGCTGCGATCCATCCGCCATGGCCGGCAGCTGCGATTCCGGTTATAGCTGCGTCTATTCCTCCACCATCTCCTGGCGCTCGTCGACGACGCCGATGCCGAAAATGGTGAATCCTCGACTCGTGTTCGAACGGCTCTTCTCGTCGGAAACGGGCGTCGACCGCGTCCGCCGCGATGCGCGTCGCCGTAGCATCCTCGATTTCGTCCGCGAAGAATCGGTCAGCCTGCAATCGAGCCTCGGCGTCAACGATCGCCGTAAGCTCGACGAATACTTCACCGCCATCCGCGATGTTGAAGAACGCATCGAACGCGCCGCACGCTTGCCCGCTCCGCAAGCTCCCGAAATGACCTTGCCCCAAGGCGTGCCCGGCGCCTATCCCGAACATTTGCGCTTGCTCGGCGATCTCTTCGTCCTCGCCTTCCAGACCGATTCGACGCGCGTCAGCACGTTCGTCTTCGCCAATGAAGGCAGCAATCGGGCGTATCCGTTCGCTGGCGTCTCCGAAGGCCATCACGAACTTTCGCATCACGAAAACAACCCGGTCAAGCAAGGCAAGATCCGCCAGATCAACACCTTCCATACGACGCAACTCGCGTACATCCTCAACAAACTCAAGGAATCACGCGAAGGCGAAGGGTCGCTGCTCGACAATTGCATGATCGTCTACGGTTCGGGCAACAGCGACGGCAACCGCCATAACCACGACGATCTCCCGATTCTCGTCGCCGGCAAGGGGGGCGGCACGATTCGCAGCGGCCGCCACATCCGCTTCCCCCGCGAGACGCCGCTCAACAATCTCTGGCTCTCCTTGCTCGATCGCGTACAATCTCGCGTACAATCCCCCGTCGACCAGCTCGGCGACAGCACGGGCCGCCTGCAAGGGCTCGGTTGATCGTTGCCTGACATACACGGCGGGTTCGCAAGAGCCCGCCTTTTTCTCTCGGAGGTCGCCATGCCGTTGCTCGTTCGCATGGGCGCCATGATGACGTGTTCATTCGGCGCTGCGCCCGCCACGCTTGCGGTGCTCGATCCGACCACCATTCTCGAAGACGCGATGCCCGGAGCGAACATTTCCGATTTCGCCCCGATGGTCAACATCCCAACCTTCGGCATGTGTAATTCGATCGCCAACCCGACGGTCGCCGCCGCCACTGCCGCGGCTCTCGGCGTCCTCACCCCGATGCCGTGCATTCCCGCCACATCCGCGCCCTGGGTTCCCGGCGCTCCGACGACGCTGCTGCGTAACATGCCTGCTCTCGACCAAACCTGCAAGTGCCTGTGCATGTGGGGCGGCGCCATTAGCATCTCCATGCCGGGGGCGACAAAAACGCTCGATTAGATGGACTCCGTCGAGCAAGTCGAGCGCTTGCCTCGACCTCGGCGATTCGCAGTCCTCCCTCGAGCAGCCACGCGTCCGCACTCCGCTGCCGCGTTGCGGCTAACCTCCTATGCTATCTTGAGCGTTCTCGACCGTCGCGCATCCACGCACTGTTTCCCCCGCATGGAAATATGACCAAGAATCTCGTCTCTTTCATTGCCTTCGCCTTGATCGTCATCGTCGGCTGGACGTACTTGCAACGGCAGATCTGGCCCGTCAAGCCCGGCGACGGCAAGAAGGCTCTGGTCGCGCAAAATAAAGACGACGCCAAAAAGCCCGTCGATCCCAAGGACGACGTCAAAAAGCATGACACGAAGAAAGTCGACGCTCCCGAAAAGAAGACCGATGACAAAGTCGAGCCGAAAGCCGAAGAGAAGAAAGTCGATCCGATCCCCGCTCCGAAAGAGGTCGCCGCCTATCCCCTGGGCGATGAGAATTCGTACCTGTCGCTGTTGATCTCCAATCGCGGCGCGGGCGTGCAGAAGTTGACGATGACTCGCTTCGAGGCCGCCGATTATCTGGGCCGGCCCGCCCATCGCCAGTTCGAGTTTATCCAGGATGATCCCTATATCTCGTCGTTCCGCATGTATCACTACCCCGAGGCCTCGGCCGACGCCCCGAAGGCCGGGCTCGGCGAAGCGCTTTGGAACCTCATCGGCGACGGCGCCGAAAAGGATGGCGAAGGCTGGAAGATGTCGTTCTGGACGCTCGTCCCCGATCAGCAAAACCTCAAAATCACCAAGACGTATCGCCTGCAACCCAAGGACTACCACGTCGCCCTCAACATCGAAATTCAAAATCTCGACAAGGGCGCCGGCAAAACGGCCTTCCGTTATCAACTGCTCGGCTCGCATGGCTTGCCCGTCGAAGGGGAATGGTACACCCCCGCGACGAGCGTGCGCAACGCCGTCGTCGGCATCCTCGACGACCGCGACAATCTGATCCGCTCCATCGAAGACTCGGGCCGCATCAGCGCGAAAAAGATGGGCGAGAAAGTCCCCGCCGGCAATAGTTGGCTGCAGTACGGCGGCGTCATGACGCAGTATTTCGCGTCGGTCATCGTCGTCGATCCCAAACAGCCCGCGGGCGATTGGAAGAAAGGGCCGAGCATCATGACCTCGGCTCGGCCGACGCAAGAATCGACCGAAGTGAAGGCGACCATTCTCAACATCAGCGACGGCGGCATCATCTTTCGCGAAGCGGCCAAGGACAAGATGACCGCCGCGAAACTGTTGCCGCGGGCTCAAGAGCATTTGAAAGTTTTGGGGCTCAAGGCCGGTTCGAATTGCGTGATCAATGTCGGGCGCGACATGCAAACGGGCGAAGCGATCGTCAACTGGTTTCGCCTGGGGACGACGCCGCACGGCTTCTTCGACGACATCAGCGTGTGCGTCAACAGCGACACCGCCGTGATCCCGGTCGGCGATAAGGTTTCGCATAATTTCCTGCTGTATCACGGCCCAGTGAAAACCAAGCTTCTCGGGCAGATGAGCAAGGGCTCGGAAGTGGCGCCGGAGCTCGTCGATAAATACACGTATCAACTGCACCTCAACACGCTGACCGATTATCCGTCCGATTCCATTTTCGGCTCCATCGCCTCGAAGATCGGCTGGACGTTCCTGATCATTTCATGCACGAAGCTGATGCACATTTTGCTCTATTACCTCCATTTCCTGTCGTTCGGCAGTTGGGGGTTCAGCATTATTTTGATGACGATGGTCGTGCGCGGGGCGATGTTTCCCATCAGCCGCAAACAGGCGATCATGAGCCAGAAGATGCAAGCGCTGGCGCCCGAGATCAAGAAACTGCAAGAGCGGTTCAAGGACGATAAACCCGCTCAGGCGCAGGCGACGATGGAGCTTTATCGCAAACACAAAGTCAGCCCGGCCGGGGGATGCATGCCGGTGCTCTTGCAGATGCCGATCTTCATGGGACTTTACTTCTGCCTGCAAGAGAGCGTGCAGTTTCGGCTCGCGAGTTTCCTCTGGATCGAGAATCTGGCCGCGCCGGACATGCTGTTTTGGTGGGGGCAGTCGATCCCCTGGATCAGCGATCCCGACAGCCTCGGCGGCATGCTTTATCTTGGCCCCTTTTTCAATCTGTTGCCCATGGTGGCGGTGGGCTTCATGATTCTGCAACAGAAGCTCATGACGCCTCCCGCGCAGAACGAAGAACAAGAAGTGCAGCAGCGCACCATGCAAATCATGATGGGCGTGATGGGCATTTTCTTTTACAAGGTGGCCGCGGGCTTGTGCCTGTATTTCATTTCGAGCAGCGTCTGGGGCGTGATCGAGCGGAAGCTGTTGCCGAAGAAATCGATCCTGGCTCCCGAACCTGTGGTCGCCTCGAAGGGGATCTCGAACAGCCGCGATCGGCGCCGCGAGCGGGAGCGGGAGAAAGAACTCCCCGAGACAACGCTGGACAAGCTCAAGGCGTGGTGGTTGAAGCTCTTGGATAGCGCTGAGAAGAAGTGATTTGTCGGAAGGCGCAAGTCAACGAAAAAGCCCGCGATCGTTCGCGGGCTTTTTGATTCCAACGGAAATGACGTTCGTTACTTGGCGGCCAAGACGGCGACCGGGGCTTTCGCCGCCGCGCCGGCTTCGCCGAGCAATTCTTGGCGGAAGATCGGCACATCGCGAGGGGCGTCAATTCCCAGGCGAATTTTGCCGCGGTCGATATCGACCACGGTAATGCAGATGTTCTCGTTGATATAAATTTTCTCGCCGATTTTTCGACTCAGAACCAGCATGGTCGCTACCCTCCTTCGAGCGAAGTCCGTCGTGTCCGCTGCTTCATTATGACCTACGAATCGCCGCCGAAGCCGTTTTGGCGACGGAAAATCTTGCGAACATCCCCTGGCCCTCCCCTGCATGGCCGTTACCAAACGAAGCGCAGGAATCACCCCACTCTTGGATGTCATCGCAAGGCCCGTGCAATCCAGGATTTTCGTAAGATTGTCCAGGATCGCGGGGATCATGATCGGCAGCCGTTCTCATGCCGCCCGCCGCGAAAAAATTTGGAGGAGTTCGCTTCCGGACACTTGGCTACCCCGCAAAACCTGACCCGCCAACGCTTTTCGCCGCCTGCCAGGCTTCGCGCCGTTCTCAGGCCTGCGCAAACATCACAGGCGATCCCGGTAGGGCTGCACCTTCTCGAAGAGGAGTTCGACGAACGATTCGAGCATGTCGACATACTCCGTCCCGGCGACGGCGATCACTTTCTGCACCAGCCTTCGGCGGCGTTCCAGCCGCGTGACGAACTCGGCCACGCCGAACGGGGTGAGCGGCCCGCCGACGCCTTGAAGCGACATCAGTTCGTCGAGTTCATCGCCGGTCAAATCGGCTGCTCGTTCGGGGTTTTGCTCCAGCCAAACGCGCACTTCGGGCTGCATCGCCTGTTCGAAAAGCCGGCGACGCTGCTCGACGGCGCTGCGTGGCGGGTGCAGTTTCGTCAGCAAGCGTGCGATCGGTTCGGTTCGCAGTTCATGAGGGCCGAGGCCCAGAGCCCGGGCGCAGGCCTCGACGGTGGCGTTGTGCAGGCGGCGATTGACGCCTTCGCAGATGTGGGCCACCGTGAGCCGATTGAGATTCGCCTGCCGGGCGAACGTTTGCTGATTCCAACCCAGCTCTTGAACGAGCCGGGCGATCTTGCCGCACAGGTCAATCGGCGCTTCCTCCATGAAGCGAGATTATGCCGCGAGGGACGAAGGGCCAGACGTCGCGGACTTTTTTCCCGCGATCCGCTAGAAT
>JBAXFO010000121.1:0-9648 GCA_037139885.1 Planctomycetota bacterium | reverse complement strand
TTGCGGCGTTTCGGCCTCGACCGGCCGAACAGGCCGCGCCGGCGTCGCTGAACGATACCCCGATCACCCTTGCGGAGAACGCGGCGCCGACCGTGGCTCCCGGCGGCGTGATGTTGGAATCGAAGGGGTACATCATTCCGGTTCACCAGATCCAGGTCGGGCCGAAAGTCGGCGCGATGATCATGGAGTTGTTCATCGAAGAGGGGCAACATGTCAAGGAAGGCGAAATTCTCGCGAAGCTCGAGACCATCGAATATCAGTCGGATTTTAACCGCATCTCCGCCCAGACGCGCTCGGCCAAGCATCGCTACGAAGAGCTGACGAAGTACCGCGAACTGGAAATTCGCCAGGCGAAGGCCGAACTCGACGACGCGAAGGCCCAGCGCGACGCGGCCTTTAAGGATTATCAACGCAACGTCGATCTCGTGTCGACGCGGGCGATTTCGCCCAAGGATCTCGAATCGGCGGAGAGCCAGTTCAAATCTCTGGAGGCGAAGGTGGCTCGCAGCCAGATTGGCCTCGAGATGTGGATTCTGGGGCCGCGCGACGAACGGATCGCGGCGGCGCTCGCGGAATACGATCAATATGTCGCCGAAACCGCGAAGGCGAAATGGCGGCTCGACAACACCACGGTGCGGGCGCCCGTCTCCGGGACGATTTTGTCGAAGAAGGCCGAGAAAGGGAACATGGTCAATCCCTCGGCGTTCTCGAACGGCGTCTCCGCGAGCCTCTGCGATATGGCGGATCTTTCGGATATGGAGGTCGATCTCGCCGTCGCCGAGCGCGATATCAGCAAGGTGTTCAAGGGGCAGAAGTGCAAGGTGATCTCCGAAGCGTTCCCGAAACGCGAATACCAGGGCGAGGTCTCCCGTATCATGCCTCAAGGGGATCGGGCCAAGGGAGCGGTGCCGGTGCGCGTGAAGATCGCGATTCCACGCGAGGAAGAAGGCCAGTATCTGCGGCCCGATATGGGGGCGATCGTCACGTTCTATGCGAAGGATGGGAAGAAGTAACCTTGTGCATGTCTGGGATTAATTGTCTTTACTCCGAAGGAGTTACATCCCATAGCCCAGGGTCGCGTAAGCGCACCCTGGGAAAACCCGAAAACCAATGTTTTCCCCGAAGGGGATACATCGCCAGTATCCTTGATCGGCGATATATCCCCTTCGGGGAATTCCGCAAGAACGACTGCCTACCCAGGGTGCGCTCACGCGACCCTGGGCTATGGGATGGAACTCCTTCGGAGTAAAAAGACGACAGGCAGTTTACGACGTTGTCTGGTTTCCAACCGCACTAGTCTCCGAGGGAATAGACGTGTCCGACCAATCGATTCTGCTCGTGCAAGACGTTTACAAATCGTTCCAGCGCGGCGGCGAGCGCATCGACGTGCTTCAGAATCTGAACCTCGATGTTCCCGCGGGCGAGTATCTCGGCATCATGGGCCCCTCGGGATCGGGCAAGACGACGCTGCTCAACCTCATCGCCGGGCTCGATAAGCCGACGACGGGGCAGGTGATCATCAACGGCGCCGTCGTCTCGACGATGACCGAAGCCCAGCTCGCCTTGTGGCGGACGCGGAACATCGGCTTCATTTTCCAGTTCTATCATCTCCTGCCGGTGCTCACCGCGTATGAGAACATCGAGCTGCCGCTGTTGCTGCTCCCTCTCACGGCTCAGGAGCGGCGGCGCCAGGTGGAGACGGCTCTCGAACTCGTCTCGCTGAGCGACCGCATGTCGCATCGGCCCGGGCAGCTTTCGGGCGGTCAACAGCAGCGCGTCGGCATCGCCCGGGCGCTGGTGACCGATCCGACGCTCATCGTGGCCGACGAACCGACGGGCGATCTCGACGCGCGTTCGGCAGCCAGCATTCTGGATTTGATGGACGAACTCCATCGCACGCTCAAGAAGACGATTCTGCTCGTCACTCACGATCCGCGCGCCGCGGACCGCTGCCACCGCGTCGTGCATCTCGAAAAAGGCCAACTCGTCACGGCCGACCATAACCACGCGGGCAACCCCGAAACCGGCATTCAAGCCGGGGCGTGAGCGCGGCTCTCCATTCGCTTTCCTTGGTTCGAGATCGCCATGTTTGCACAATTCGTCGAAGAACTGCTGAACCCCGTAAATCTGGTTTCGGTCGCGATCGTCGCGCCGATCGTGATTGCGGCTCTGGGTTATGCGGCGTTTCGCCCGAAGTTCTTTCGGCTCATGCTCAAGAATTTGGGCCGAAATCCCGTGCGGACTCTGCTCATCGCGTGCGCCATCACAGTGTTGGTGGCCAAGGTGACGCTCATCTGGACCGTCGTCTATTTCCTCGACGCTGTCACACGGGAACGCTCGAAGGACTTCAAGCTCATCATCACCGAACGCTGGCAGCTGCCGAGTCAATTGCCCGTCAAGCACAGCGACTATCTCGATCCGAATTCCCCCGCGTTTCTGCCCGAGCTCAAGGGGAAATATGGCCCCAAAGATTTCATGACCTGGTCGTTTTACGGCGGTTCGGTCGATCCCAACAAACGCACGGCTCAGGACATCGTCTTCTTCTTCGTCATGAACCCCGATCAAATCAAGCCGATGATGGAAGATCTCGAGAACCTCGACGACGCCCTCATCGCCAAATTGAAGGCGACGCGCAACGGTTGCCTCGTCGGCAAGGATCGGCTGGCGAACATCAACAAGAAAGTCGGCGAACGGTTCAAAGTCTTCAGCTTCAATTACAAGGGCATCGATCTCGACTTCGAGATCGTCGGGGAACTTCCCGAAGGCCGGTACAATCAATCGGCCATCATGCGGTCGGATTATTTTCTCGGGGCGTTCGAAGCTTACGAACGCGACAAGGGCGCGGCGCATCCGCTGCAAGGTCCGGACGATCGTCGGCTCAACCTCATTTGGCTGCGCGTGCCGGACCGGGCGACGTTCAACGAAGTGGGCGGCCTCCTCGAAAAGTCGCCGATCTTCGCGAATCGGCCCGTGAAAGTCGAGACGGCGTCGTCGGGCATCGGGAGTTTTCTCGAAGCGTACGCCGATCTCTTGCGCGGCATGAAGTATTTGCTGGTGCCGGCGATTCTGTGCATCATGGCCCTGGTGGTCGCCATCGCGATCAGCATCAGCATTCGCGAACGGCGCAGCGAGATCGCCGTCATGAAAGTGTTGGGCTTCAAGCCGAGCCAGGTGATGACGCTGGTGATCGGGGAGTCGCTGATTCTCGGCGTGGTCAGCGGCTTCGTCGCCGCGTTGCTCACTTATGGAATGATTAACTGGGTGATCGGCGGGATCAAGTTTCCGATCGCGTTCTTTCCGGCGTTTTTGGTGAGCGCGTGGGCGTTCGCCTGGGGGCCGGCGATGGGGGCGTTTTGTGCGCTTCTGGGGAGCTTCTTTCCGGCTCAACAAGCGCGGGCCGTGCGCGTTTCCGAGGTGTTTTCACGGGTGGCGTGACCAGAATCGGCCTTGATGAAGCAACGAAAAAGGTGCGGACGCAAGATCTTGCGTCCGCACCTTTTGGCGGGCTTCGCTCCGCTCAACCCACCCTATGTGGAATCGTTTACTTCTTCTCGTCTTTGCCGTAGCACGCGAGGCAAGTGTAGATCAAGCCGCCGAGGATGCCGCCGGCGATGGGGGCGACCCAGAAGAGCCAAAGTTGCTGAAGGGCCCAACCTTGCACGAAGAGAGCGGGGCCGGTGCTGCGTGCGGGGTTGACCGATAGATTCGTGATCGGGATGCCGATGAGGTGGATCAAGGTCAATCCGAGACCGATCGGGATGGCTGCGAACCCGAGCGGCGCCCGATGATCGGTGGCGCCGAGAATGATGATCAGGAAGAACGCCGTCAGCAGCGTTTCCGCGATCAGGCACGAGAGCATGTTGTACTTGCCCGGCGAATGGTCGTCGTAGCCGTTGCACGCAAAACCGCCCGCGACGAGCTTCTCATGCGTGAATTCCGGGGCTCCGCTCAGGATGACATACAAAACGGCGGACGCGGAGGCGGCGCCGGCCAATTGGGCGACGATGTACGGAATCAAATCGGCGAAGGGAAACCGTTTGCCGACGACAAGACCCACGGACACGGCCGGGTTCAGATGGCAGCCCGAAATATGGCCGATGCCATAGGCCATGGTGAGCACGGTCAAGCCGAAGGCGAAAGCCACGCCCAGGAAGCCAATGCCCAAATGAACGGTGTCCGACACTCCGGGCATGCCGGAGAGAAACTTGGCCGCGAACACGGCCGAACCGCAGCCGCCGAAGACCAGCCAGAAGGTGCCAAAAAATTCGGCCCCAAGTCGTTGGGGAAGGGGAGCAGACATTCACGATCTCCTAAAATTTGGGATCAATTGGCGAGGGGGAATGGGAGGTATCTTGCCGAATTGTCTTCGGGTTTTCAATCATAAAGCGGCAATTTGCTGAGAAATCGGTTTCGCAATAAGTTGACGGATCGCCGCCTCAACCGGCGCCATTTTCCGCCACTGAAGCCGCCAAAGCATCGACAATGTTCCGACAGCGCACGACCTCCGCGTGAGTCAGTCCCCGGAAGCCTTCGAGATAAGCGTGCGCTCGTTCACGCGTCTTCGCCTGCTTCGCCGCATCGAGATGCTGGCTGTCGAGCAGGTTGTCGTAGATGTCGGCAAGTTTGCAGACATGCACCTGCCATGGCGCCCCCAAAAGCGCCTGCAAATAAGCCGCTTCACGCGCGGCCTCGCCGAGACGTTTGTCTTTGGTGAGAGCCGCGGTCCATGCGGCGACCTCGGTCGAAAAGGCCTCCGCGATATCGTCGAAATCGGTCGTCGTGTCTTCGATCGTATCGTGCAGCAAGGCGGTTTGCAGCATGCGCGGATCGTCGAACCCGAAGACATTGCGGACAATCATGCAGACGCGCACGACATGGCTGACGTAAGGCGTTTTTCCGTCCTTCCGCAACTGCCCGGCATGGACCCGAGCGGCGAACGCGACCGCGCGGAGAACATCGTGATGCTGCATGGCCACACTCCTGGGACATCATTCTCGGGCGGATCGTTGCCTGCCGTGGGAAGCTGTGGTATCGTGCTTTCCATCGCCCTCCTCCCTCAAGGATATTGCCGATGAAACGCCTGGTCCAACTTTCGAGCGTGTTCTTGCTGGCGGCGGCCGTCATGGTCGGTCGGGCGCAACGACCCGAGTCGGCCGACGAAGTGGCCCGCGCGGCCGTCGTCCGCTTGTTCCAAAGCCTCTCCGACGAACAGAAGAAGGCCGCCCTGTTGGCGTACGACGACAAGGACAAGTTCGTCGAAGCGTTTCCCGCCGTGACGCGCAAAGGCATCGCCTATGCAAAACTCACTGCCGAGCAGCGCGGCAAAATCGATGACGTCATTCGGGCCATGACCTCCGCTTACGGCGCCGAGCGCTGCCTGGAGTTGGCGAAACAAACCCCCGACGGCAGCCGCTATCTGACGTTCTTCGGCGATCCGTCGACGGGCAAGGCGTTCGCCTGGCGCGTCGGCATGCATCATCTAACGCTCCTCTTCGCAGAGTTCGGCACGGATCCAGTCAACGATTTCGGCCCCATCTTGCTCGGCGGCAATCCCGTGAAAACGCTCTGGGACGCCGAGGAAAAGATCGCCCTGGAGTTTTATGCCGCCCTCACGCCCGAGGAAGCCAAAGCCATCCAGGGAAAAGGGGGCAACGGTTCCGGTTCGCCGATCGGCAAGAACGGCATCAAGATCGCCGACCTCAACCCCAAGGCCAAGGAGCTCGCCAAACAACTCCTCGCGAAACGCCTCGACGTCTTCTCGAGCGAACGCCGCAAGGTGGCCGACAGGTTGGTGCAAGGCGATGGGGGCGCCGAGGCGCTTAACGTCGCCGTCTGGGGCGATATGTCCAAAGGTCAAGCTGATGGCGGAACTTATAGCTGGCGTATCGGCGGGCCGTCCTTCTTGGCCGACTGGCAGACCGCCGGCAAGCAACACATTCACATGACCGTCAAAGGCAAAGCGAAGGCATGATTTGGAGGGTTTGCCTTACTTCTTCTTGGCCTCGTCCCAGAGGGGCCCGTAGATGTCCTTGTCGAACGGCGGACAGCCGGTGGCGAATTGGCCGAGTTCGTTGTGTTTCGAACGCATGAGGGCGGTGCAATAACTGAACGTCCGGCAAATGCGTTTGCGATCGAGTTTGCCGGTCTCTTGGATCTGTTTCGCGAAATCGGGCTGCGAGAGAGTGGCCCGGCCCACGCCCACGAGCGTGCAGCGGCCATCGCGTAAATTCGCGGCCCCCGCTTGCGGCAGAAACTCCTGGAGATAACTGTAACCGCTGCCGATAACCGGAATGTTCGGTAGCGCACGCTGCACCTCCGCCGTCAAGCGAAAGTGACGGTCGACGCCCAGGAGAGGATGTTCCGGCGTTTCATATCCGTCGGGCGGCGGCGTCTCGAACGGTCGGACGACATGAGGCACGGAATATGGGTTGCCCATGCTCGTATTGATGAGCGCGACTCCTAGCTCCGTCATCTCCTTGATCCAGGCGAGCGGTTCGGTCAAATCGGCTTCGCGATGATCGGCGCTCGATGTGCCCCAGGCGCACGTGAGCGGCAGGTCATGCGGGCACGGCTCCCCGGCGCCGTGGTCGCTCTTGCGGTAGGGAATGCTATCGTAGAGGCTGATTCGGCAGGCGATGATCAGACCGGGCACCTCGCTGCGAATCGCCCGGATGATGTCGCGCGCCAGGCGAGTGCGGTTTTCCAGACTGCCGCCATACGGCCCAGGCCGGGTGCGGGCGGCGAGCATTTCGTTGAGCAGATAGCGGTGGCACTGTTTGACGTCGACGAACTGATAACCGGCCGCGAAAGCGATCTTGGCCGCGGCGACATAATGATCGACGAGGCGTTTGAGTTCGTCGTCCGTGAGCGTGGGATAGCTTGCATCGACCATGCGACCGGTCGTCCGGTCGGCGAACGTGCGCGGGTCGAGAATCGGATCGTGGACCGCGATGAGGGGACGCGGATAGCTGTAACGTCCCGAATGCGTCAATTGCAGGCCCATGAGGAGATCGTCGGCGGCGCCGAAGACCTCGGCATGCGCGGCACGGCACACCTCGAGCATTTTGCGAAGACTGGGAGCGGTATGGGGGGCGACGAGGAGTTGCCTGGGCGTCGCCCGGCCTTCGTCCGTCACCGCGGCCGCCTCCGCCCAGATGAGCTTGGCTCCGCCGGCGCCGAAGCGTTGATAGCGGCGATACGTCAAGACATCGGGATTGCCGTCGCGCTGGGCATCGCACCCTTCCATCGGCTGCACGCACAGGGAATTGCCGACCGTGAACGGACCGACGCGCACCGGGCGAAAGAGGGGCGAAAGGTCCTCGCTGAGCGGCAGCGAAAGATTGAGATCGCGAGCCGCCGCCGCCAAATCGGCGACGGAATGGAACTTGAAAAAGCGCGCCACGAATGTCTCCCTTGATTCAATCCCTTGGAACGTTGCCGAACCCGCCTCGTCTTCACGGCACTTTGATCCGATCGAAAATCTGCTGCACGATCGCCTCGGCGGCGATCTCCTCGGCTTCGGCTTCGTACGTGAGGCTCACGCGATGGCGGAGAACGTCCATGCCGATCGATTTGACGTCGTCGGGCGTGACGTACGCGCGGCCTTGCAAGAACGCTTGTCCCTTGGCGCCGCGAGCGAGAAAAATGGTCGCCCGCGGACTGGCGCCGTACTGAATCATGCGGGCAAGATTGAGCCCGAAGTCGGCCGGGCGGCGCGTGGCCTGAACGATGTCGACGATGTAGCGTTGAATCTTCTCATCGAGATAGATCGCGTCAATCTCCATGCGAAGGGCGAGGAGGTCGGCCGCGGTCAAGACCGGTTCGACGCTCATGTCGGGTTCGATGGCCACCATGCGATTGAGAATGGCGAGTTCTTGCTCTTTGGTGGGATAATCGACTTTCACCTTGAGCATGAAGCGATCGACCTGCGCCTCAGGAAGCGGATAGGTGCCTTCCTGTTCAAGGGGATTTTCCGTAGCCAGGACGAGAAAGGGATTTTCGAGGGGGAAGCTGGTCTCGCCGATCGTGACCTGTTTTTCCTGCATGGCTTCGAGCAGGGCGCTTTGCACCTTGGCGGGAGCGCGATTGACTTCGTCGGCCAACACCAGATTCGCGAAGATCGGCCCCTTCTTGATGCTGAACTCGCCGCTGCGGGGATTGTAAATCTGCGTGCCGACGACATCGGCCGGCAATAGGTCCGGGGTGAATTGGATGCGGTGAAACGACAAATGCAGACACCGCGCCAGCGTGCTCACCGCCAGAGTCTTCGCCAGGCCGGGGACACCTTCAAGCAAAAGATGGCCCCCCGTCAAGAGACCCAGGAGCAGGCGATCGATGAGCGTGCGTTGGCCGACGATGACGCGGCTGATCTGGGCGTCGAGCGGATCGAGCCGGCGACGCAGCGCGGCGACATGTTCGTTGAGGCGATCGAGTTCCGACATCGTTCCTCCTGCGTTCCCCAACCTACGTTCCCCAGGCTGTCATTTTCTCTTGTGACGCCGGGCAGGGGTAGAAAATTCCCGCGGGCGATTGACAAGAGATATGTCAATGAGACGAGTGACGAGCGGCGGACAGACAGATAAAACAGCCGCATACTCACCTTTTACGGATTTGGAGCACGCATGCGTCCTAATAAAGTCAAACGAGCCCTGAAAGCGGGCCAACCTTCCGTCGGCACCTGGCTTTCCCTCGGCAGCATCACCGCATCGCGTTTCCTGGCCCGGGCCGGCTTTTCCTGGCTCACCGTCGACATCGAACACAGCCTCGTCGACTGGGAAACGGCCACGCATATCTTCGCCAGCGTGGCGGACGCCGGCTGCGTCCCCCTCGCCCGCGTCCCCTGCAATCGCCATGACCACATCAAACGCGTGCTCGATAACGGCGCCATGGGCGTGGTCGTTCCCATGGTGAATTCGCGGCAAGAAGCGGAAGACGCCGTGGCTGCGTGCCTGTATCCCCCGCGCGGCAATCGCTCTGTGGGCGGCAGCGTGCACGCCCTCAACTTCAACACCTCGGCCAACGACTACTACGATCACGCCGACGAAGAGATCGCCATCATCCTGCAATGCGAACACATTCAATCGGTCGAAAACGCCGACGCGATCTTTGCGGTGCCGGGCATCGACGCGATCTTCGTCGGCCCCAACGATCTGGCCGCCAGCATGCGTTCCAAAGACGGCAAACCGCCCAGCGGCCAGGCCACGAAAGAAGCGATGGACCACATTCTGAAGACCTGCAAAAAGCACGGCGTCGCCCCCGGCGTCCATTGCGGCTCCGCCGATGAAGTCAACGCCCGCATCGCAGAAGGCTGGCAGTTCATGGCGATCACCAGCGAACTCAAGATGATGCTCAACGGCGCCGCCGCGGAAGTGAAGAAATTGACCGGCGGCGTCGTCAGTTCGGCGGAGATGGCGAAGTATTGATTCGGGCGATGAACGCGGTCAGGTTCGTCCTCGCATTTTACTCCGAAGGAGTCCCATCCCATAGCCCAGGGTCGCGTTAGCGCACCCTGGGTAAACCGTCGTGTCACGCGAGATTCCCTGAAGGGGATACATCGCCAACAATCGGGCACGGCGATGTATCCCCTTCGGGGAAAACGCAGGGCCAGCGCGCACGCTGGGTAATATCGGCAAAATAGGCATTGCGCTC
>JBAXFO010000120.1:0-9670 GCA_037139885.1 Planctomycetota bacterium | reverse complement strand
AAACCCCAGAGAGCCACCGCCGCCAATGTGAATCACTGTCTGCGGCGACTCCGACACGAGTTGGAGGCAGAAGCCATCAAGAGCCTCGCGATCCCCCGGCTGGCGACAGGCGTTGGCGGACTGGAATGGCAAGAGATCTTGCCCATGATCCACATCCACCTGGGCGATTTGAAAATCCCGGTGTACGTTTACAGCCGCTTCCAGAAAGGGATAAAAGCGGAAGAACCAGCCAAGGCTTGAGCTGACCAAGGAGTCGACCTGATGCGACCGGCGCTCATCACTGATCCGATTCCAACACCGCCAAAAACGCTTCTTGCGGAATCTCGACCATGCCGACTTGCTTCATACGTTTCTTGCCTTCGGCTTGTTTCGAGAGGAGTTTGCGTTTGCGCGTGATGTCGCCGCCGTAGCATTTGGCGGTGACGTTTTTGCGCATGGCGGAGATCGTTTCGCGGGCGATGACGCGGCTGCCGACGGCCGCTTGAATGGCGATCTCGAACATGTGGCGGTCGATTTCCTCGCGGAGCTTCTTCACCAGTTTGCGGCCACGGTATTCGGCGAACTGGCGAAAGACGATTGTGGAAAGTGCGTCGACGCGTTTGCCATGGACGAGAATGTCGAGGCGGACGAGGTCGGCGGGGCGGTAGCCGGTGATTTCGTAGTCCATGGTGCCGTAGCCGCGGGTGGCGGATTTAAGCTTATCGTAAAGATCGTAGATCACTTCCGCGAGGGGCATTTCATAGACCAGAATCGCTCGGCTGGGGCTGAGGTATTCCGTGCGAATGTAGGCGCCGCGGCGTTCGGTGCAAAGCTGCATGATGACGCCGATGTTTTCGGTCGGCACGAGAAAGCTGATTTTGCAGAACGGTTCGCGAAATTCTTCGATTTGGCCGGCGTCGGGCACTTTCTGCGGATTGTCGATGACGATGATGCCGCCGTGCCGGGTGAGGATTTCGTAGGTCACGTTCGGGGCGGTGGTGACGAGATCGATTTCGCTGTCGCGTTCCAGGCGTTGCTGAATGATTTCGCGGTGGAGCATGCCGAGGAAGCCGCAGCGGAAACCGAAGCCCAGGCCCTCGCTCGATTCGGCCATGTAGGAGAAACTGCTGTCGTTGAGCTGAAGCTTGGCGAGGGCTTCGCGGAGGGCTTCGAAGTCGTTGTTGTTGACGGGGTAGAGCCCGGAGAAGACCATCGGTTTGGGTTCTTTGTAACCGGAGAGGGCTTCGGTGGCGGGATAAAGGGCGTCGGTCACGGTGTCGCCGATGTGGACCTCGCCCAGGCCCTTGATCTGGGCCATGAAGTAACCGACCTGCCCGGCGATGAGCTCGTTGATGGGCGTCATGACGGGGCGGAACTGCCCGATCTCCATGATCGTGTATTCCTGCCCCTTCATCATCAGCTTGATCTTTTGGCCCTTGGTGATCTTGCCGTCCATGACGCGGACATAAACGACGACGCCCTTGTACGTGTCGAAATGGCTGTTGTAAACGAGGGCGCGCGTCGGCACGGTCAAGTCGCACTTCGGCGGCGGCACGCGTTCGACGACCGCGTTCAACACGCCCTCAATGCCCAACCCGATCTTGCCGCTGGCGCGCAGCACCGTTTCCGGATCGATGCCCAACGCTTGCTCCATCTCGGCGATGATGACATCGGGGCGAGCGATGGGAAGATCGATCTTGTTGAGCACGGGCACGATCGTGAGATTGTTCTCCATCGCCAGGAATGCGTTGGCGACGGTCTGGGCTTGCACGCCCTGAAACGCGTCGACGAGCAAAATGACCCCCTCGCACGCCGCCAGGCTGCGCGAGACTTCATATCCAAAGTCGACGTGGCCGGGGGTGTCGATGAGGTTCAGTTCATATGTCTTGGCGTCCGCGCCTACGCCGACGGTGTAAAAGATCGTGACGGGATGCATGCGGATGGTGATCCCGCGCTCACGTTCGAGGTCCATCGAATCGAGATGCTGATTGTTGAAATCGCGCTCGGAGATGGCCTTGGTCTTGAGCAGGAACTGATCGGCCAAGGTGCTTTTGCCGTGGTCGATGTGCGCGATGATCGAAAAATTCCGGATGAGCGACGGGTCGGTAGCCATGGCGTGCGGGATTCCACAGGATGGAACGAACATGCGACAAGGAAAGTATACCGGATGACGCCGCAGCGGACGACGATTTCGATCGGGGCCTGGGATGAGAGCCACCGCCGAATTTCAGAAATACGGGCGGCGAGACGTTTATCAGGAAATGCAATTTGAACCACAGAGACGCAGAGAGCACAGAGAGTTTACCGAGACAATCGCCGATTTTACACATTTTTTCGCTCGAAACATCGCCGCCGGTCAACGCCTCTCTGTGCCCTCTGCGTCTCTGTGGCGCAAATATCTAGGGACAAACATGCGATCGACGATTCGTCTCATCGGCTCTTGATTCGCTGCGTCGTCGCGATCCATGGGATTCGGAGTGCCTCATCCCAGGGCTTGATGTTCGTCGATCAGTCTTTCCACTCCACGAAGCCTTCCAGCGCGAAGAACTCGGGCAAGCCGAGAGAGTCGTAGGTCTTGGCCGTGTTCAAATTGCGGTCTTCCGCACGCTGCCAAAACTCGCGGCTATCGTGGCCGCCGGGAAACATCGCTCGGTCTTTTTGGCTTTGATGGCGGAAGATGGCGTTCTTCTTGCGTTCCAGATCGCTGGGGCTGAGGGGGACGACGCGTTCGATTTCGTGCGGCTCCCATTCTTCCCAGGCCCCGCGGTAGAGCCAAACTTGAAAGTGTTGCCCGGCGGCGCGAACGCGGCGCACGGCATCGTAAATGGCGTTGGCGCACATGCGATGGGTGCCGTGCGGGTCGGAAAGTTCGCCGGCGACGAAGATTTGAAAAGGGTTGAGCCGCTGCATGAGATGCACGATATCGTCGAGATCGCTGGGATGGATGGGAGCCTTGGCGATGGTCCCGGTGCGGTAAAATCGGAGGTTCATAAATTCGAGCTGTTCGGGAGGCACGCCGCAAACGAGGGCGCCGGCGCGGGCTTCGGTTTCGCGGATCAGTTTCTTGATGTGCAGAAGTTCGTCGGTGTCGGGTTGGCCGGGCGCTTTCGATTGCAGGAAGTGATGCACACGTTCCTTGAGAGCGTCGGCCTTGTCGGCGTCGATGTCGAAGATCTTGCAGAAGTCGCAGGCGAAGTCGGTGAAGCGCCAGGCGTCGTGATCGAAGACGGCGATGTTGCCGCTGGTCATGTACGCGATGATGACCTTATGGCCCTGCTCGACGAGTTTGATGATCGTCCCCCCCATGCTGATGACATCGTCGTCGGGATGGGGACTGAAGACGAGGCAGGTTTTCGGTTCGTCCGTTCCCGCAGGATTGACGCACAGGGTGCCCATCATGTCGTCGAAGACGCGCCGACCGAGGCGATGAGCCGGGCCGTGCTCGCGGAGGAGTTCGAAGAGTTCGTGTTCGCGAAAGTCGTCGTCGGAAAGTTTGAGCAACCCCTTTTTCACTTTCAAGCTGAGCCAGATGACCGCTCGGCGAATCATGACCGGCGTCCAGTCGACGGCTCCCAAGACCCACGGGCGATTGATCGGCGTCAACTGCCCGGCCGCGGCCTGGTCGAGAATAAACGTCGCGTCGTTGTGCTTTTGCAAGAAGCTCGCCGTGATGGCTTCGGTCTGCTCTTCCTCGACGGCCTTGCGCACGATCGAACCTTTATGTTCGCCAAACGCCATGAGGACGATCTTGCGAGCCTCCATGATGGTGCCGACGCCCATCGTGATCGCCTGTTGCGGGACGTTCTCCTGGCCGAAAAAATCGCCCGAGGCGTCGCGGCGCGTGACCGGGTCGAGCGTCACCGCGCGCGTGCGGCTGCTGCGCATGGAGCCGGGTTCATTGAAGCCGATGTGTCCGCTGCGGCCGATGCCGAGGATCTGGAAATCGATGCCCCCCGCCCGGCGAATCATCTGCTCGTAGCGGGCGCACGCTTCGACGATTTCGCCGTCCGGAGTCAGCCCATCGGGAATGTGAATGTTCTCGGGACGGACGTTGACGTGATCGAAGAAGGTCTCTCGCATCCAGCGATTGTAGCTGTGCGGGTCGTCTGGCCGCATGGGGTGATATTCGTCGAGGTTGAACGTCACCACGCGGCTGAAATCGAGCCCGTTTTCCTTATGAAGGCGGATCAGTTCGCGATACAAGCCCACGGGCGTCGAACCGGTCGCCAGGCCTAAAACCGTGGGGCGGCTGGCGGCGTTGTTCGTGCGAATCAAATTCTCGATCATCGACGCGACATGGCGCGAGGCTTGCTGACTGGTGGACAGGACCAGCGTTTGGATCTTCGCGTAAGGGAGAAACTGGGACGACATGGACGGGGCTCCGCTTGAAGAACGACAACGCGAGGAGGTTGAGGATCATCATAAGTGACATTCGGCAAGCGGCGAGGGGAAGCGGCCAAGAGGGGACAACATCTCACAAACATGGTCCGTCGCAGTCATTAAATGCCGCAGCAGAAGATGGGACTCGCAATTTTTTGACGCTGAAGCCGCAAAAAGACGTGCTGGAGCAACAAGATTCCACGAATTGTCACTTTCGGCGCCGATTGTCGGGGTCGTTCCGCTTGAACCCTGTCGAAAAATTGGGTAGAATGGAAGCGGTCAACGTGAAGGCGGCATGAAGCGGCTCGTGATGGGCCGTTCGTCGTTTTGTCGTCTCCAAGGCCGAAATCCATGCGGTTCCGGGGGGCCGAGGCCATGGAAGTTTGTAGCCTCTATGCAGACTGCTATCAAGAATTAGCCGTCTTCAAATGGATCGAGAGCCAAAAAGCCGGCTTCGACATCGGCCAGGAGTACGCGATCCATCGATGGGTGCGCGATCACTGGTCCGGTTACCTCCGATCCAAACTCCTCGAACATCTTCTCGGCTATAAGTACTGGTCCGAACTCGACAAAGGCGACTTCGGCATTCTCCAGCATCGCTTTCAAGACCAGTGTATGCTCCTCGACCGCATCATCGATCGCCTCAAAGCCAATCAAGAAAATCTCGACATCCTGCTCTGGGCTCAAGACTGGAACATCGACACCGAAGACGTCATCAGCATTCTTGTAGCCCTCGACATCAACTCCCGCCGCATCTCGCCTCGCTTCGATTTCTGATCGCCCCCCTCATCACTTCCGTTTGCCTCCTGGTGCGTAGCCCTCCGCGGGCGGCGGCCAAAGCTTCGATAACACATACGTAACCAGCAACCCGACGACGCAACCGAGCATCACTTCGCCGACGCGCTCGAGCCCCGCCTTGATCCCTTCGTGTTTCGAATGATGCGTCAGGCCCCCCGCGATGACGATCGCCGCGGTGATGGGCGCCTGCCGCCACATGACCGGCATCCGCACCACGTAAACCGAGATCAGCACCGTCACCGCCAACGCGCACGGCAGCTTCCATTCGCTGGCGCCGCCGATCGACAAGAACAGCAAGCCGACCACGCAACCCAGAAGCGCATTGCTGATGCGGCCTCGAAACGTTTGAAACGCGAGATTCACCTGCGGGTCGCTGACCGCAATCATCGAACTGATCGCCCAGATCGGGCTCTCGTCGCCCAGATGTTTTAACAGATACCAAAGAATGGCCGTGGCCACGAAAATGTGCAGCGCGAAATGCACGCCGAGCAGATCGCGTTTCGCCGCTTCCTTGGGTGTCTCGGGCAGAGTGTCAGGCATGTCGGTGTTTTATCGAATGGGGAGGTGCGAATCACGAGCCTTTCGCCGTCCAAATCTCCTGCAGCAATTCGAAGATCTCCGGCTCGGATTCTTTCAGTTCCGCCCGGTTGAACGGATAAAAATCGTTGACGCCGAAATACGCTTCGGTCATCTCGGCGAAGAACTCTTGCGGCGTCGTCAGCGCATAATGCTTGACGCGCTTGCCATTGAAAAGAAGCGTCTTATCGCCGTGTCCGCTCTTCTTGAATTTCTCGTACGCCTCGCGGATGCGCGGATTGTCGAAGCCGAGGACTTGATCGTGATAGGCGTGGGCGAGTTCGTGCAAAATCACCCAGGGTTGTTCATTGATGTTACGCTTCGTGGCCACATCGGCGGCCCGAGGAAGATGAACGCATTTCGCCAGATCGGCCGCATAGCCGTTGCTCTTGAGCCAGCCGGCGCTCGGATGATACTGCATCGGCACGAGTTTGCCGTGATCGAGATCGAGAACGATCGTCACGGCCTGAAGCATCTTCAAGTGATCCGCGGGGACGACGACCGTGATGTCGAACAGCTTCGCTTCGAGGAAACGCAGCGCCTTGGCGCCGAGCGCTATGTTGGGCTCTTTGAGAAGGCGTTCGTCGACGCGGATGGTCCAGCCTTCCAGCGTGCGCTTTTGATACGCGTGCGGCGGCTCGACCTTCGGCTCGTCACCGTGAGCGAACGTCGTCAACGCCAAAAAAACAACCGCCGAAAGCGCCCGCATGCTCGGCATGACAAACCCTCCGCACAAAGAATCGCCATGGCGACAAGCTTATGAACTTGGCGCCACGATGGAACGACCGATCCCGCTTGCTTGATCCCGCGCCCAAAACCGCTAAACCGATCCGGAGTTTACGTTCCCGACAATTCCTAGAGACATCCTATGCTCCACCTGAAAACCTATCTCATCAAAGAGCACGCCGCCTTGATGAAGCTGCACGACACCTACGATATCTTCGACGCGACCACGGGCAAACAAGTCGGCGTCGCCAAAGAGACCATCTCGACCTTCGCGACTCTGTTACGGCTCCTCGTCAACAAACAAATGGTGCCGACGACCGTTGTCGTCACCGACGCCGACGACGAGATCGTCTTCAGCATCCATCGTCCTTTCAGCCTCTTCCGCGCTCGCGTCAACATCCTCACGGCCGAAGGCAAACACATTGGTTACTTCAAGAGCAAGATCTTTTCCTTGGGCGGCGGCTTTTACGTCTACGATCACGAAGACAAGCAATTCGCCGAAGTGAAAGGCGATTGGAAGGGTTGGAATTTCAAATTCATCACCGCCGACGGCACGGAACTCGGCACCGTCACCAAAAAATGGGCCGGTCTCGCCAAAGAGTTCTTCACCTCCGCCGACAACTACGTCATCGCCTTGAACGACGATGTCGAGCAATTGCAGGAAGGCAATATGCTCCTGCTGGCGGCCGGGCTGGCGATCGACATCATTTTCAAAGAGTCGAAGGGGTGAGCGGACGGCGACACGCTTTCGAGTCATGGCGGAGCGCCCCAAACAACTCGTGATCCTCGTTCGGACCATGGCACCCGTGCGCCAGGATCAGGACGCCGATCGCCGCAGCGAGCCAGAGCGCGTGGAAGAGGATCTCTCCACGGGTGCGTTGCATGGGGAGGGTCAGTGTGGTCACGGCAGCGGCACATCGCGGAGGGTGAAGGGGAGGATCGTTTCAACGATTCGGCTCGGCGTGCGATAGACCAACGTCCACTCGCTTAATGCCCCTTGATTCTGGGCGCCGGTGAAGGAATAACGGATCTTCGCCCGCCGGCCGGAAACATCGGCCGACTCTTCGCTCGGATTGTGCGTCCAGATCTCTTTTTTGCCCCCCTTCGTTCGTTCGAGATGGATGCGATTGTTCGCGGTCCACGATTGGAACGATTCGAACGGAGGCATCTCGGGGTTTTCAATTTCCAGATCGAACGTCCAGTGTTTCTTACCCACACCGACCTGGACAAGCGTCACGGCGACGCCCGCGTCCTTAAAAAATCGGACCTGTTTGCCTCCCGCGAGATCGGCGAACGTCACGTTCAGCATGCGGTCCGCCCCAAGGAATTTTAACTCGCCCGAGAGCAAAGCGATGGCGGGGGACGTTCGGTCCGGAGCGGGGAAGCGCAATTCGATCACCTGGGCCCGCCGCTCCGCCACCGACTGAGCCACGCCACGCGTCGGGCCGAACGACAGCGCCTTGCCGCTCGCCATCGGAGCGAACGCGCCCTTGACGGCATCGACCGTGAGATAGAGCGGTTCGAACCGGGGTTCCCAGGCGCATTCGATGTCGAGAACGCAGGTTAGACGTTCGGTCTGAAAGTCGCGCTGCACGGCAACCGACTTGACTTCAAGACGGCAGACGCCCACGTTGAGATTGTGGGAGCGGAAAGGACCGTCGAGCAATTGCACGCCGCCGTCCCCGTAAGGAAAGATGCGTGCGTCGAGTTTGGCGGCGATAAGCTCAAGGGCCTGCCAAAAGGTCTGGCCCTCGAAGCCGATGTCGAACGTCTCCGGCGTTCGCGTCGTGCGGCGATCGACGATGCGATTGCCGGTTTGCTTTTCGATGGCCGACAAAACGTCGGCAACCGCATAGCTCTTGGCGGGCAGATGCACCACGCTCGGTTCCACGCCGACCGCAGCAAGCGATCCGGCGCTGAAGCCGAGGAGGAACAGGCAACAAAAGACGCGACGCACGCCCAATTTACTCTCCCAGGCTCTTGAGCATCGTTTCGGCGACCAGGCGATTGCCCGCCTCGTTGAGATGGACGCGGTCGCCGGTGAGGATGCCGCGTTCGGCGTTTTTCTCGTTGTTCTTGGCGAGATGATCGACGAACGCCTTGCGAAGATCGCAGAGCGGGAGCTTGCCGTCCTTGGCGATCTTACGGGAAATATCGGCGTATTGATCGAGCTTGGCGTCGGACTTGTTGCCGCCGGCGGTACGTTCGCCGATCACGGTGGGGGTGCACAAAACAACGCGGGCGCCCGACTTCTCGATTTTGCCGATGACTTCCTTCAGCCCCGCTTCGAACGCTTCGGGATCGGTGCCCCGTTTCGGATCGCTTTCGCCATGCCAGACATCGTTGATGCCGATGTAAATGACGACGACCGTCGGCATGCGGGCGATGACGTCTTTCTCGACCCGGCGCTGCAAATCGGGAACCTTGTTGCCGCTGATGCCGGCGTTGATGCATTCGATTTTCGCACCCGGCTTCTTGTCGGCCAAATGCTGGCGGATGACGCCGATATAGCCCTTGGCCCCATTGCCGCCGGCCGTAATCGAGTCGCCGAGGAAGACGATGCGATCGCCCGCCTTCAACCCCGACTGCGCCGCCGCGGGCCCAGCGATGGCCGCCAAAATTCCAAGACACAAGAACGTCGACAAGGCTCTCATTCGATCAATCTCCATGGAAAGGCCATCATCCAAGAAGCGAAAGGCGGGCGTTCGCTCCATCCTAACGGACGAGTCGAAAGAATGCCCGCGAAAAAAAGAGGGGGGCGTTTGAGCCAGGCACGGAGGCGAGACGTGATCACAAAACTCGCGTCGTCGCCGTTTACTTGGTGCGAGGCTCTTTGCTCGTCCCCGGCCACCAATCGTCGAGCAGCGCCTGAAGCCGACGAACGCGCTCGGGTTCGCGGGCGGCGAGATTCGTCCGTTCGTCGAGATCGTCGTCGAGGTTGTAGAGTTCGACGACGGCTTTCGGTTCATTCGCGCTGGGGACAACCAGCCGCCACGGGCCTTCGATGACCCACCGCCAACGCAGATTCGCCGCGGGATTATCGAGATCGACCGCGTCGTGAAAGAAGCATTCGCCGAAGACCGCCTTGCGACTTTTGACCGCTTCCGCGTCGAGGAGGTTGAGGCCAACCATCTCCTTCGGAATCGGGGCGCCGACGGCTTGGAGCAGCGTCGGGGCGATGTCGATCGCGCTGACTCGCGTATTCGACCGC
>JBAXFO010000119.1:0-9675 GCA_037139885.1 Planctomycetota bacterium | reverse complement strand
AAATCGACAATGGTCGAGGCGGCGGCGGATTTTTCACATCCACCGTCCGCCCCCGGCGGTATTCGTCGAGGGCGTCCTGCGGAATGCGAATGCGGCCGCGATTCAGCCCGTGGCGCTCGTGGCGGATCTTCCGCGACGAACACAACGCATAGATCAGGGCCTGCGAAACGCCTAACACGTCGGCGGCCTCGCGGATCGTGAAGAGCTTCTCGGTTTTCGATTCGGTCATTTTCCCCTCGCTCTCTTTCCGTGTCCAATAAGTTCCATCGCTTCCAAAATCGTCTCGATTGCGACATTCGATGCCTATTTCGTTGCGAGGTGCACCGGTCTCAAGTCTCAAGAAACTCGGGCTTCTTCCGCGGCCTCAAAGCTTTCACGGGAACGGCCGCGATGTTCGATCGGAGCATTCGCCGCCTCCAGCGGCGCCGCTTGGGGCTTCAGCGTGATTTTTTCCATCTCGATCGGCCGTACGGGTGAAATCTGGCCCCACTCGGTAAGCTCCTTCTTGTAACGGAAATAGGTCGCTCGCGAGATGCCCACCTGCGACGCAGCTTCTGCTACGCGATCCTCCTCGGTTCTGAACGTCGGATCGTCGATCAACTGCTGCACCACCTGTATGGCGATATCGTGGCAATGATGCAGCACATACTCTTTCCAATCGCCGCCAGCGGCCTTTCGCTCCACAGCCTTGACGTATAGGCGGCACGACGGGCGGCTGATCAGATGGAGGTTGGCGCCGATGAAGTTAAAGACGTCCTGCGACTCTGGCCGAAGCCAGGTGCCGACGTATCGATGAATCTCGTCCGCCGTCGGATCGAAGAAAACGAGATGGCCGCGGTCTTCGAGGGCTTGTATCTCCGATTGGCTCCCGGCCCATCGATTCGTGATGACGCAAACTCGACTTGATGTCGCGAACCGCTTCGGAACATTGGCGTCTTCGAGAATCTTCGTCGACGAGAGCCAATCCATGGTTTTGATTTCATCTGTCTGGGTCAAACTTGTGAGCATGTTGCGGCCAGCGCTGTTGCCGTAGAGCCCTTCCGCGTCGTCCAGAATCACGGGCAGATCTTTGTTTTCAAACAACTTAATGTAAACTTGGATGGGTGTTGCCCGTCCTTGGATGTAACAGAGCGGTTTCCGCTTTAGAATTTCCTTGATCGACAGGCTCTTGCTCAGACCCGGACGTCCAACGACGATCAGGAGGGTGAACCGATTCGCCGCGAAAGCATCGAAAAACCAACGCAGGCCGGTATAACTCCGAATAATTTCCGCGCCTTCAGGGATTTCACGTGGCCTCGACATTTTGGCACCCTTTTCTTGTTTCGACCGCTATCCCGGCTTCCAGGTTTTCATGAATTTTCTTGTTTTTTCGACCCTTTTCGTTATGTTATCAAAAGTAATCAACTCGACAACTCGATTGGGATGTGAAATGCGGAAATCGAAATTATCCTCAAAATCACTTTCGCCGAGGGCCGATCGCTTTATTTACCTAATGAACAAGCTAGCCGGCGGCAGCCAGCGCAACTTTGCAGGTCTCCTCGGTTGCTCACAGGCCGTTATTTCGAAAATCGTGAACGGCGAGCAGGAACCCGGTCCTCACTTGATTCGTCTGGTACGCGGACTGCCTGGCGTCGATGTGGAGTGGTTGGAGACCGGTGATGGCGAACCGCTCGTGGGCGGCACACTGCAGTCCGCCGTTGGCACTGTGCCGATGGCACGTAAGTTGATCCCGGGCAGCATTGCCAAGAATCGTACTTATTTGACGGGGTGTTCGGTCAACGTCCCGGCAACAATCGCGACGACAACCGTTTATGGCATCGAAGCCGGACGCTGCGCGACTATGGAGGTGCTTGGAGAAGAATTCATTAGGATCTCGGACATACTAATTGTCGAGTCAGACCCTTCAGCGTGGCGCTTCAATGTCGGCGTTCTCGATAACCGCCTCGTCATCGCCTGTCTGCACGACAAGAACCTGTGCATTTGTAGGACCTCTTCGTTAGAAGGCTTTGATGATCGTGTGAATGTTCTTTGGCCAGCGTTCCGACCGCCGGCAACAGAAAAACAACCCGAGAACGCCTCGGCACGGCGACTGATCGACTTTTACGAAAACTCGGCTGATAACGCCCCAGGGAGGCGAGACCATTCCGACAACCCGATCGACACGGGATCGGCGGAACCCGGTGCGATCAATGCGAACGCCATCCCGGTCGACGCCATCGTCGGCTTGGTGCTTCAACTTATCCGGCTTTATTGATTACCATCTCCATGGGCAGTTACCGATTGAATTCGACAGATAGTCGGGAAGAGGGGGGGGACGTGATCGGACGGTGGACACATTCGGGATTAAAGGCGCACCCTTACGGTGAGGTTCCCTGTGACCTCTACCATTGGACCGGGCCGCCCCAACTGGATAACTTCCGGGTCGAGTTCTTCTGCCCTCGCGGCGAGGAGCCTCGGCGATTCTTCTGCGGCCCAGTCTTGGAGTATCAAGCTGATCCATTGAAGTGTGCATCAGGGCTCGACGAAATTTGCCTCAAAGGCATTCCGGTCCTTTGCGGCCTGGAAAAGCTCTTGCGGGAGTCAACCCAGCAAGAGTCGAGTGCCGAGTCCGAACAGTGCTCGCTGCTCATGTACCAGGTGTCGCATGCGCTCTTTCGGAACCGGCTTCTCGGCCAAACTGCGCTTAAGCGGCGCCTGCTCCACCGAAAAGACTTCGTCGATTCGCGAGACCGAAATTCGGTTGAACTCATAAACCCAGCGGAGAAAGCGGAATTCGACAAGTGGCAATCGATTCCCCGGGGGAATGAACTGCTAGACACATTGCAGGAACAATTCGTGAGAGACGCTGCGACTCGGACCTACACTGGGCCTGCACAGGCGGCTCCGATCCAGACTTATGTCGGCCGGAACCCAATCGATTACGTTCTGATCGAAGGACTCGGTCGACGGAAAAATGGCTTGACGCTCGACGAATCGTGGAGCGCCGTATGCAAGAGTTTTATCGCCGGCATGGACCGCGCCGAAGACATGAAAATCGCCGCCAAACACGAAGGCAAATACCGGCATTTTTGCGAGAGCTTACTTAAGAGCTTCTCTAAACGAGGTCAGGTTTCGTTCGATAAATGGCTCAAAACTGTGCGTGAACAAGGATTCGTCCGCCTTTATCCGGGTTTCGACAAACTAAATTCCACGGTTAAAAGCGAAGCCCGGAAGTTGACCTTATTGTTCTACCGGCTGCAGCTTTGGGCCGCCCATTGCCAAATGGCCCGGGCTTACGGCGCGCTGGCGCTTTGCATGTGGGTCGATTTCCAGAACGACCCGCAAATTAACCCAACTCAGGTTGAGAAATCATTGTTCAGCATGATGCATCGCCCTCAGTTCTTCCTTGGATGCCTGCCATTCGCATTCTATTCTCGCGTGCAACTGCCTTGGATTTTGAAGCCGTTGCTCGATCTTTGGGACAGTGAGAATTTTGAACCGGAACGGTATGATGTCTTAACAAGCCTTCTTGCCACATATGCCGACGCGGCGACGAGAAGACGGGAAGTCGACCGCGATACCAAGGCCCAAAAGCGGCGCAAGCCAATGGTTTCCAAAATAAGCAATACGGAAAGTCGATGTGTAGATGGAGGCGCCGACGGAACTCTCCGTCGTAACACAGAGATCGAAGTCGACGACCCAAATAGTTTTCCGGAGCTCGAGTCAGACATTTGCGAAAGTTGCGGGCATAAGATCAACTTGCTAGAGTCCGATACCAGGGCAGTGGAATATTTCTTGATTGAAGTGATGTGCCCCCGATGCGATACGCCGCCGAAGTGGTTTCGGATGAACCCGAAGCATTTCAATCAACGCGGCTGATCCCTACCTAACTACCTCAGCTTCACGCTAAATGGTGATGGGCACGGTCGCGGCCCAAGATGGAAAAGCTGCTCTCGACAATCCAAGTCCAATTTGCATAACGATTTATCTTCTCCCACTCCCCTTGACTAGTTCGATTCGCGCCCCTGTCGCCCCTTTTTTTGTCGGTTTTCCCTCTGTCGTTGAATACGTCGCTCCACCGGGCCTGAAAATGCTCCGGCCGGCTTGAACGGAGTGGCGCTGAGATGGGACGAGGTGACTGATGACCATGACACAATCGAACGCGATTGTCGCGCATGAGATTGCAGATTGCGATTGCGTCGGGACTTCTCAACTCGCGAGAGAAAACCACCTTCAGCCTTCGACGATCTTTCGATGGATTGCGAAAGGCCTTCCGGCCGCGGAAGGCGGCCGCGTCCGTCTCGAAGCCATCCGCCGTGGGCGCCGTTGGTTGACGTCACGTGCAGCGGTACGGCGTTTTTTTGCCGCGCTCCCCGCGAATCCAGCCGCAGGCGACTCGCAAACCTGCAAGCCAGAGAACACCCGCCCGCATTCGGCGCGTCAACACGCCGCCGACGACGCAAAGGCTGCGCTCAAGAATCGGTTCGGCATCTGAGCTACGGTTGAACGAAACCACGAGAACTATGCCAGCACAGATAGCGGCGCAAACCGCTTTATCGGTCGTAACGGCTTCGAACTTTGGAAGAAACTATGGCTCGACGTCACCAAACGCCCTTGACCCCCGTCACCCCTCGTCCAACGGCGGGCGCCACGCCCTTCATCACCGATGTCGCCGCTTGGGCACGTCAAGCGCTCGATGCGATCGCTAACGAGATTTCCAGCGATGACCGGGCGCTGCTCGAAAGCCAGGTTGCGGCGCTCGCGAAGGCCACGCCTTCGGCCACCCCGCCGCCCCCGGACCCGACGGCCGCGACGGTGGTCCGCGACATCAACACGCTCAAGAAGGTCGCCGCCCAGTTGAAAGATGCCCCCGAGGTCGCGATCGACCTCGAAACGAGCTCGCTCGATCCGAGGATTGGCGAAATCGTAGGTATCGGCCTGTCCGCGAGCAACGTCAATTTTTATTTCCCAATCGCCCACCGCTGTGAGGTCCGCAAGTCGCTGCTCGCCGACCAACTACCGGTTGATGCTGTCGTCAAAGTGTTGTGCTTGGACCGGCTGCCGCTCATCGCTCATAACGCGAAGTTCGAATTCCGTTGGTTGCGTCGACACGCTGGTGTGACCTGCAAATTCATCTGGGACACCATGGTTGCCGCGCGACTTAGGGCAAGCCATCTTCCTGCTGACCTGAAGGATCTCGCGATGCGGGAACTCGACGTCCCCGATTGGTCGCTGGACAAGGCAGGGATCAAGAATGTCCAGTTTTTATCAATCGAGCGAGTGGCGCGCTATTGTGCCAAAGACTGTCGGTACACGCTGGAACTTTACCGGAGGCAACGCGAATGCATGCTTTAAACAGATTCTTGATGGATGACGTCGAGATGAAGCTTATCCCCGTGGTCGCCGACCTTGAGGAAAACGGCTACAAAATTGACCGCACCCATTTCGAGCGGCTCCGCGAGCGCCTGATGCCCGAACAGGGTGACGCCCTTAGTCGCATTCGGTCAACTTTGGGCGCCGAGTTTAACCCGAACTCGGCTGACCAGATACGCAAGCTTATTTACGACGATCTTAAGGTCAGCATCACGCGCCGGACGAAAAGTGGGCAGCCTTCGACTGACAGCCTTGCTCTTCAACTTGCCAACGGCGCGCACCCGGTAGTCGGCGATATTGCTCGTTATCGCGAACTGGCGAAAATCCTCAACACCTACAGCAAAATCCCCGACAAAGCGGACGACGATGATCGGCTCCGCGTCTCCTACAACCAGCTCGCTGCTGAGACCGGCCGTTTCAGCTCTCAGAGCGTCATTCAAACCTTGCCGAAGGACGACCGGTTTCAAATTCGGCATGGCTTCGTCGCCGAGCCGGGTCACTTGATCGTCGGCGCCGACTTCGACCAACAGGAGCTTCGGGTTCTAATGCGTTGCAGCCGCGACAAGAACATGCAAACTGCGATCGCGAACGGCGTGGATCTTCACGGCCTAGTTGCCGTCAAGGTCTTTAAGTTGGCGTGCGAGCCGAACGAAGTGAAGGTGAAGTTCCCGCAGGAACGCAACCGGGTTAAGGCGATTCAGTTCGGCCTAATTTACGGCCGGTCGGCGCACAGCCTGGCGGAGGAGCTCCAGATCGAACGAGCCGAGGCGGAACAACTCATCGCGGACTACTTCAAACAATTCCCCATGGTTAAAGAATTAATCGAAAAGACTCATCAGAGATTGATGCGTGACGGTTTCATCGACGACATCTTCGGTCGCCGTCGATATTTCCCCGCCGTCGACCAAAAGCTGCCGCGCCGCAAGGAGTGGCGAAACATGAGTGAATCGGAGCGCGCGGCGGTCCGCGCCGTCGGCAAGGCCAAGCGCGAGGCCCAAAACTTTCTTATCCAGGGAGCAAGCGCCACCATCACCAAGCTCGCCATGATCCGTTGCCACGAACACATCACAGCGGAGCACCCCGGCATCAAGATGCTGCTGACGCTGCACGACGAGTTGCAATTCGAGGTGCTGGAATCGCTCGTCACGCACTTCGCGAACGAATTGCCCGGCCTCATGTGTGACCTCGGCCTCGAGCGGTTCGGCTTCAACGTTCCCATGAAGGTTGAGGTCAAGGTCGGCCCGAGTTGGGGCAGCCTGAAGAAGTGGGAGGGGACGAATGTCACAGGCTAATCCCAGCAAGCCGATCGAAAGTTTTCGCGTGCCCAACAGCATCGTTCAAGGGCTCACGACAACGACCCCGGCTGGCCTCAACCGGTTGACGTCGTTCCAGATGGTCACCCTCTTCGGGCTCATGGCGCACGTCTCGTCAAAGCACCCGGATAAGGAGGTACGACTCAAGGTTTGCGAAATCCTGGAGATCATTCGAATCAGCAAGTGTGTCACGCAAGCTATCGAACGCATCTGGACCGATGGTGACGGTCGGCAGCACCACGGGCACTATCGGGTGCCGAGGTACAGTCCGCGGCACATGGAGAAGGTCCACGAGGCTTTGTTGGCACTTCACAACCAATCCGTTGCGATCCACTACTTTGACCCAAATTCAGGACTCAAGATCAAGGACCACATCGTCCATCTTCTCGATTCGTTTGGCTACTGCTACCAAGCCGACGGCCGGCAACTTGACGTCGACGACCTCCCCCGAGACCGGAGTCGCGTGAATGTTGCCACCGACGACCGCCCCGTCTGGAAGGTGCGTCGCCGGACCGCAGGCGGCCACCAATACGAGCGGCCCACGGCAGTGACGTTTCGCCTTAACCGAGAACTCGCGCAGGAGATTCTTGGGAGCAAGGGCACTATTCGCTTTACTCTCTTCGCCCACCGCGTCTTTGACCTTTTCCGTGATTACGTGGGCAGCCCCGCTGCGATTCGGCTGGTGGTACTAACACTACGTCAGATCCACAGCGAATTTACTCGGTGCCTCACGCCCACGCTGGACGATCTGGGCTTTGACACCAGCCACTTGGAACGCGGCGTTAAATACCTGGAGGAAGTGCTTGAGCGTTTGCGTGGCGACGAGATCGTGACCGGATTCGCGATCGACCGGGAGGCGGACCGCATCACGATTACCCTGAACCGGGACTGGTACCGGGGGCCGATGGAAGCGGGTTGAGGTTTTTATAGCACACCCTTTTCCAATTTATAGCACACCCTTTTCCAGTTTATGGCACACCCTTTTCCAGGGCCTAAATTCGCAAATGCCTGAGAGGGAATGAGTTACGCGACCGCTTTTTGTTTAGCTAGTCTAGAGAGACTAGGAGCCGGCGGGCCGGAGCCCGCCGACTCCAGTCCCGGAGGAATATCATGAGCCACCCCGCCTCGCAGGCCATGCCGATCCTTGCCGTCGCCGCCACCCTCGGGTTCAAAGTGACTGGCCGCAAGGCCCGCTGCTTCAACGGCGCCGCGCATCAAGGCGGCATCGACGAAAATCCTTCCCTGGTATTCCAGACGGATGTGAACCGCTTCAAGTGCTATTCGTGCGGCGCGAAGGGCGACGCGATCGATCTTGTCCGCGGCGCTCTCGGCGTCTCGTTTCCCGAGGCTGTCCAGCGCCTCGAAGGAATGGCCGGTCGCTCCCCCAGATTCGGGCCGACTACCTCAGCGGTAGCTGCCTTGGCGGCGCCAACCTCGCGCCCTCCGACATCGTGCGCATTGGATGTCTACCGCCGCTTGCACGAACTCAGCTTTCGCCCCACCAAGGACTCGCCTGCGGGCGCGTACCTTATGTACCGCGGCATCGATCCAGAACTTGCCGCTCAGCACCATGTCGCTGAAGTCTGTGCGCCGTCCTCGGTTGGCGAGCAACTGATGCGCGAGTTTGGCGGGCCGGCATTGCAAGCTGCCGGCCTGATTTCCCAGCAAAACAGCTACCTGTTCGCCGGCCGCCAACTTCTTTTCTTCCACTTCGATGGGGGGCGGCCCCGGTTCGTCACGGCGCGGGACATTACTGGCCAGTCGTCCTGCAAAGAGATGTCGCTCGCCGGAGTCCGTGCCCCCGTGCCGTACCTCGTCGAGATGCTTCACACGCGGCCAGACCGAGTTCTGGTCTGCGAAGGCTGCATCGACACGTTGAGCGCCGTCCAGCTCGGCTACGCCGCTGTTGGCGTTGCCGGAGTTGCCGGTTTCCGCGATGATTGGTTCCCGATGTTCCGTGGCATCGGCCAAGTTACGGTCCTTTTCGACAACGACGATGCGGGGCGCCGCCAAGGCGCGGAGTTACGCGCGAAGTTCCGCATGCAGGGCATCCAGGCCGACGCGAAGTTCCCAGCCCACGGCAAGGATATTAACGATTTGCTCTTATCCCTCAACCCCGAGATTCAGCATGAGCGCTAACGACCACTTCATCCCGGCCGCCGACATTGAATCGCTTCAGGCGGTCGTTCTGCAGGCCGCTCTCCATGGCGACGAAACTTGTCGTGGTGAGCTTACGACACTCCACACCGGCTTCGAGGAGCCATATCGGACCATCGCGGCAGTTCTTCTCAGCCAGTTGTCTGGGGGTAGCTTCGCTGACCATCATACCGTGGGCGCTGCAATTCAGGGGCAGCGGCTGCGCCGTACCAGCCCCAATGGTGGGGTCATGGAATTGACCGCCCAGGCGGCCATGAACCTGGTGTGTGCGAGCCCGGCGAACACCGCACAAGCCATCGCGTACCTCCCCGTCTTGAGAAACCAATTGGAGGCTAATCGCCTCGCCGATTTCAAGGCCAGGGCGGAAGGGGTGATTCAACAGTTTGGCAATGATCCGGCCGAACTTCGCCGTCAGATCGAACTGCTCACGGCCCAGACCCAGCGGACGGACGCCGCTCCGACGGAAGCGATATTGTTCTTCCCCTATTTTGGAGGGCTAGTTCAGACTCAGACGGGCGCTGACTTCCTAGGGCTCGACAGCGGCTTTCCCCTGCTTAATCAGATCACCAACGGCCTCGACACCGGCCTCTGGGTCCTGGCCGCTGCTCCTTCCACCGGAAAGACCACCCTCGCGTTCCAGATGTGTCAGCAGGTGGCTGCGAACAGGGTGCCCGTCCTGTTCGTATCGCTCGAACAATCGGTCGGAGAGTTGCGTACCAAAGCCCTTGCCAGGCTCTCCAGGATCAACAGTCACCACATCGGCCGCGGCCGACTGAGGTCCGACAACCCTGATGACATGGCCCAGCTTATGCAGGCGGCGACGGAGTATTTTAGTCTCAGCCGCTACCTGACC
>JBAXFO010000118.1:0-9731 GCA_037139885.1 Planctomycetota bacterium | reverse complement strand
CGACAAACAAGGCCGGAACCTGCTCCACTTCCAACTCGGCGAATTCGCCCGCATCGCGCTGCGCCCCAGCGGCACGGAACCCAAGGCGAAGGCGTACATCGAAGTCTCCTCCCCGCCTCGCGGAGCCGGCGTCTCCGATGAAGCGTGGAAGGCCGTCTGCGCGAAGGTCGACCTCCAGGCGCAAGCTCTCGGCGATGCGTTCGTCAAAATGATCATGTGAGCGTCCGCCGATGGGCGGTCGATGATTTCCCTCCATCCGCGCAGCAAGAGGCCCCGTGACTTTTGTCACGGGGCCTCCTGCTGCGCTTCGAACGAAACAGCGTTGCTAAGGATTTACTTCTTCTCCGGCGTCTTCGGTTGGGCGTCGGGCGGGAGGAGCGATTTGAGGATCGTTCCGGTGGCGGCGTTGTAGACGCGGACGATGCCTTCCTGGCCGCCGGTGGCGACGATGGTGCCCTCGGGGTTGGCGCCGATGGCGTAGATGAAGTCGGTCGCGCCGGGGAACGCCTTGGTCGAACCGCCATTGGCGGTATTGAACTGCTTCACCTGATTGTCGCCGCCGCTGGTGAGAATCTCGCCCTTCTTGCCGATGAAAACGAGACGGGTGACTTGCTTGCCGTGAGCCTGGATGGTGCGGGCTTGTTCGCCCTTTTCGAAATCCCAGATCTTCACGGTGTTGTCGCCGCCGGCGGAGGCGAGCAACTTGCCGTCGCCCGACCAACCGACATCGAGAACATGGTGCGTGTGGCCTTCGAACGACTTCACGAACTTCGCGGAGGGGACTTCCCAAACTTTCACGAACTTGTCGGCGGAAGCGGTCGCGAGCATCTTGCCGTCGGGGCTGAAGCTGAGGCCATAGGCGGTGTCGCTGTGGCCTGCTTTGAGATCCATGACGAGCTTCCAGGTGGCGGTGTCGTAGACTTTGACTTCGCCATCGACCGTCGGTTCGCCGCCCGCGGCGCCGAGCCATTTGCCGTCGGCGGAGAAGGCGAGGGCGACGACATTGTGGGCGAAGCCGGGGATCTTCGAGACGAGTTCGCCCGTTTCGGGATTCCAGATGGCGATTTCCTGGAAGCTGCCGCTGACGAGTTTTTTGCCGTCGGGCGAGAAGGCGAGCGACTCGACGATGGACAGATGAGCCGCCTTCACGTCTTTGCCGTCAGGGGTCTTCAGGTTCGGCTGGACGAAGCTGCGCAGATAATTTCCCGAGCTGGAGTCGTACAGGTGGATTTGATTACCGCGGCCGCTGGCGACGACAGGCGACTTCGGATCGATGCCCACGGCCAGGGCCCGCACGGGGGTCACCGTCACGGGAGGCACGCCGACGACGATCTTGATCTTCTCGCGCACGCCGGTCGGAGCCTTGGCGCCCTGATCGATCCAGAGTTTCACCAGGGCGAGTTCCTGGGGCGTGATCGGGTCTTCGCCGCGCGGCGGCATGAAGGGTTTGATTTCGCGGTGCATCAATTTGTACATCAAGCTGTCGTTCGCCTTGCCGGGAACGATCGCCGCGCCGCGTTGGCCCCCTTTGACGACGCCTTCGTACGTTCCCAGATCGAACTTCCCCTTCAACACGAGCCCGCTATGGCACACGGTGCATTTCTTTTCGAAGATCGGATGGATGTCTTTGTCGTAGCTGACCGGGTCTTTGCGCTTGAGATCGACCACGGGCACGAGATCGTTTTTCTTCTCCCCCTGAGCGAAGGCCGGCGCGGCCGCGGCGAGAGCGAGGATTGCGAAGAGAACACGCATTGAGAAAACTCCTGGAAACATAAGCGAGCGAATGTCTTGGTGAGCTGCGCGGCCGCGGAGCGCGGACGCGTCAGGACGGTTGTCGCAGGCAGGCTCGGTGGCCGCGTTTTTTGGCGAATGAGCTTACTTCTTCGGCGGCGTGACGTTCACGTTCACTTTCAAATCGTGATTGAGCGTCTGGCCTTCGATGACGGCGACGGCTCGGAGCGTCAAATTCGCGCGCGCTCCGGGAGCGGCGTTGGCGGCGGCCTTGAAGGTGAGCTTGGCGTCATTCTGATTCGGGCCGATGGTGACGGCCTCCGCAGTGACGCCATTGGTGTTCTCGGGCAGCAACTGCACCTTGAGTTCGCCGGCGTAATTTTGCCGGGCGAGTTTCAGGGTCACCGTCACATCGCCGCCGGGATTCAAGCTGGGGTCGTTCTTGTCGAGCGAGAGCGTGCCGACCTGTTTGGGCACGACAACGACCGTCACTGGAGCGACGGGGAAGATCGCGGTGATGTCCTTGCCCTTGCCCATCGACATTTTGACGTTGCCGCGGAAGACGAAATTGTACGTGCCCGCCACGGCGGTCGGCAGTGTCGTCACGGTCACGGTTTGTTCGTCCTTGCCGGGGGCGAAGGTGACGGGGGCGATGGTGACGCCGGTCGGCAGATCGCCGGGCGCGGCCTGCACCTGGAATGTGCCTTTGAATTCCGGATCGATGCGGGTGAGGCTGAAGGCGATTTCGCCCTTGTCGCCGGCGAAGACGACCAATTTGTCTTTCTTGGGGAGCACGCTGAACGGCGCCTTGTCGCGAAGCGCGACCATCAACGAGCGGTCGTGGCGGGTGATCGTCGGCGTGGTCCCGGCCGCGACTCCCGAACCCCATGTGACGCTCGCGGGCCGGGCCTCGCGAACCGTCTTCTTGCCGTCGATGGTCGACGTGCCGAAGATCTTGACGGCGCCGTCGAATTTCTCGGGAGCCTTGTCGGTCGCGATGATGGCCAGCAGCGTATGCTTGAAGTTGCCGCCCAGGACCTGCGTCGGGCACGTCACGCCTGCGGGAAGCCCTTCGACCGTCAGGACGATGTCGCCTTTGAAGCCGTCCTGCCGCTGGACGAAGACGTTGAAATACGCCACGCCTCCCGCGCCGAGATTGCAGCTATCGGGCCGATTGTCTTCCGCGGGCATGGCGACGAGCTGAAAATCGGGGATCTCGGGAGAAATCCGCACGCGGTAGACATGCGTCGGCCCCGCCGCGTTGCCGTGGCTGCTGACGAGCAGTTGATACGCGCCGTCTTCGGGAACGACGAAGCGGTAAGGCTGCGGGTCGCGGCTGACGGTGTAATAACTGCGCACGCCGAGCGAATCGATCGTGTCGTCTTGCAGCACGATCTCGGTTTTCTTGGAGGCGTTCATCAGCTTGAAGAACAGATCGGTCGGCGCCCCGAAGCGTTGGCTAGCGGCGTCGATCATCAAGACGTCCCCCTTCTTGGCGTCGAATGCGAACCAGTCGCGATCGCGCGGCACATCGATCCGACCGACGATCTCGCACGGCGTCGTCACTTTCTGCGCCGTCTCGGCCGTATCGTTGGAATCGTTCTCGACGACGATCGGCGCCTGGGCGAAACCGAGGAACTTTGCGTTCGAATTGCCCAGACGATACTCGAAGCCCGACAGAGTACCTTGCAGCGGCACGATGCTGCCGAGAACTTCGAGCTTGTTCACATCGGCCGGCGGCGTCACGGTCGCCGTCAATTTCTCGACGACCGCGCCATCGACTTTCGCTTTCGGATCCGCCTGACCGCCGGGCAAACCGCGGCCATAAACGGTCACCGGGCTGGCTTTCCCGGGCGCGACGACGTGAGGAAACACCGCATCGATCCACGGCCCCGGCCACACGGTCATGCGATAGAAGTAGTCGGCCGAACCGGCGGTATAGGTAAACTGATTGAGGCGGATGAGATAGTCGCCGTCGGCCGGCGCCGTCAGATCGAGCAAGGCGTCTTCGTTGGGCAGGGCGCGAGTGTAAGCGATGCGGCGATTCTGCAAATCGAAGACGGCGATCTCCGGATTGATCCGGCTATCGATGCTGGCGCCGGCCACGTGGACGAGAATGCGTTGCCCCTTCTTGGCGGCGATGCCGAAATAATCAATATCGGTCGGACTCGCAATGGTTCCGCTCACGGTCGTACCCAGGTCGATCTTCTGCGGTTGGTCGACTTCGTTGTTAGGCTCCTTCTCCAAAATCTCGATTTGATCGCCGACGACGAAGACGCGGGGATTGCTGATCCCCTTGCCGGTGACGAGCCGCACGTCGTAAAGCCCCGGCGGCACGATCTTATCGATGGTGACGGCGAACTTCGTCGATGACGGAGCGGTCTTCGCATCCATCTTCTTGGGTTCGACCTTCTTGGGGTCCTTGGCTTCGGGAGCCGTCGCCGCCACGACGGTCGCTTTGATTCCCGGATGGCTGAACCAGAGACCATCGAGCGGTTCGATGTCGGTTCCCTGCACGATCACTTCGATCGGCGCTCCCGCCTTGCCGCCCGGCGGAAAGATCGACGCGAGCCGCGGATTGGGCCATTGATTGAATTGCTGCGCGGGCGTCAAGTTCGCGAACGCCAGCACGACCACGCCGCCCAGCAGCGCAGGAAGGAAACCAAAAAAACGCGGCATGAGAAACCTGCTTTGAGAGGTCATCGATGAGGCTCGAATTCAAGAGCGGCGGGAATACGACTGCGGCAACGATCGCTCCAGGCAGGCGCGTTCATCGAGCAGCGACCGACTCGACACTTCCATCGTAAATTTCGCCGGGCTCCGGGTCAAGCGAATTGCGCGGCAAGCGGCAAGCTGCAAGGTCAAAGTCACTTTGCCTGGACCTTCGCCAAAGCTTCGGCGGCGGCGTTGCGGACGGTTTCGACGTCGTCTTGGCGGGCTTCGCGCAGGGCGGCGATGGCTTCGCGGGCGTCGGGGCCGAGGGAGCCGAGGTGGCGGGCGGCGTCGAGGCGGGTGCGGGGGTCGCGGTCGCGGAGGGCGGAGATGAGCGTGATGACGGCGTAGCGGTTGGCGGCCGACGAGGTGATGCGGGCTCCGGCCCAGGAGGCGGCGTTGCGAACGAGGGGGTCGGAGTCGCTCAGCAATTTATGTAAAGGGGGAAGGGCCGCCTTGGCGACGGAGCCGAATTCGCCGAGAGCGGCGGCGGCGTCGCGGCGGGTCTCGGGGTCGGAGCTGGCGAGCAGCTCCATCAAGGCGCTGACGGCGAAGCCCGCTTCGGCTCCGTCGAAAAGACGCAGGGCCCGGCTGGCCGCCAGACGCACCGCCGGTTCGCGATCTTTGAGAGCGATGCGCAAACCGGAGGCGATTTCTTTGCTGCGCGGCTCCACGTTGCCGAGCGTGGCGGCGGCGGCGCAGCGGGCGATGGGGTCGTGGTTGTGCAGGCAGTCGATGAGCGCGGGAATCGCTTTTTCGGATTGGTTGGCAAGCAGACCCAGGGCTTTGATGGCCAGATGATGGTTCTTGACGTCGGGGTTGTCGATCAACTTCATCAATTCGGGAAGGACAGCCGGGCCGATCTGGGCGATGGCGGTGGTGGTGTCCCAGTCGTCGGCGAGGACGTGCAGCAGGACGGGGAGGGCGTCGATGGCGTCGGGTCCGGCGATGGCGGCGAGGCAGGCGGAGGCGACGCCGTTGCCGCGTTTGACCATGGCGCGCACGGCCGGGGCGGCGTCTTTGGCTTCGCTGCCCATGGGGACGATATAGGCCATGGCGTCCCAGCGAACGCGGTGGTCGGGGTCTTTGAGTTTTTCGATGAACATCGGCAAGGCGACGCGCGCCGATTTGGCGTCGATCTGCGTCAAGGCGACGGCGGCGGTCCAGCGGAAGTCGGGATCGCCGTTGTTGACGCCGTCGATGAGCAAGGGGACGGCGCCGCGAGCCGCCTTGCCGATGCCCGCGAGAGCGTCGGCCGCCATGACGCGCACGGCTGGATCGCGGAGGGCCATAGCCAGGGCGGGGACGGCGGCCGCGGCGTCGGGCCCAATGCGGCCCAGGGCTTCCGCGGCCGTCCAGCGGACGTTGGCGTCGGCGTCGCGGAGCGCTTCTTGGAGCGGAATCACGGCTCCTTTGCCGTCGGCTTCGAGATCGCCCAGGGCGGTGGCGGCGGCGGCGCGAATGTCGGCTCGATCCGATTTGCGGAGAATCTCGCCGAGCACGGTGACAGGATAGGTGAAGTCGGCGCCGACGAGGTCGATCGCCCGAGCCGCGCTGATGCGGACGAAGGGATCGGTGTCGTCGCAGAGCTTCATGAGCGTTTGCGAGGTCGAGCGGGCGCGCCAGCCCATCAGCCCAAGATCGTCGGCCGCCTTGGCGCGCGTTTTGGCGTCGGAGCTTTTCAAACCTTCGACCAGCAGCGGAATGTCTTCGGAGCCGAACGCGCCGACGCCGACGATCCAGGGCGAATCCTTCGCGCTCACGCGCCAGACGGTTTCCGGCATTTCGAGGCTCGCCTTGATGCGGAAGAGGGGGCAATCTTTGCCGCGAAGGGCTTTGTGAAACGCGACGTTCTCATATTGAAACACGCCGAACTTGGCGCCGTGGTTGACGGCGGTGATGACGACTTCCTTGCCCCCGAGGATGGCCGTCACCGCGTCGCGCAGCTTCTCGGCCGTGCCGAAATAGGCGAGCGAAAGCTCGGGTCGGCCGGATGTCATGATCCACCACGAATCGGCGCGGTAGACGCATTCGTACCAATATTCCCCGGTGCAGATCACGGCGGTTTTGTCGTTGATGAAGGCGAGGGCGGTCTTGCCCGGCTGCGCCCAGTCGAGCACGATTTTCGGCTCGCGCGGATGCGAACCATGATCGAGATGATGGCGGACGACATCGCCATTGTGGGGCGCTTTCAAGTCGGCGATTTTTTTGAAGATGATGCCGCGCTTCTCGACGCTGACCTTGTCGACCTGCAGGACGACGATCGACGTGGAATCTTTGATGATGAAGCCGAGCGTGGGCGAGACATCGACGTACGCGAACGTCGAGCCCGCCAGAGCGAGCGTCGACGAAACCGCGAAAAACAACGCGAAGGTGCGTTTCATGGCAAGGGCCTCCACTGGCAGCAAACGAGCCGAACCGAAACGCAGAGGAGGAAGAGACACTGCGCAAGCCCCGGCCATCCGTGTTGGGGACGAACTGGAGTTAATCTAATCCAAAATCGACATGCGCCACAAGGGGAAGCGACTCACCGGTTGCGGCGCGGCGAACTGGGCGGAACAGGGGGCGCGAAAGGAGCGCGAACTTGACGCCGTTCTAAAAGGCGTTCGGTTCGCGCTCCACGGCCGCGTTCACGGCGAACGCTTCATTAATAGCGGTAAGCGTCGTTCTTGTACGGGCCTTCCGCCTTGACGCTGATGTACTTGGCTTGCTTCTCGTTCAGCTTGGTCAGCTTGGCGCCGAGCTGTTCGAGGTGCAGGCGGGCGACTTCTTCGTCGAGTTCCTTGGGGAGCAAGAAAACCTTCTTTTCCATGCTCGGGCCGTCTTTCCACAGCTTCATCTGGGCCAGAGTCTGGTTCGAGAAGCTGTTGGACATGACGAAGCTGGGGTGACCCGTGCCGCAACCGAGATTCACGAGCCGGCCCTTGGCGAGCACGATGATGCGCTTGCCGTTGGGCCAAATCACGTGGTCGACTTGCGGCTTGATTTCTTCCCAGCCCAGATCCTTCAACTTGTCGATCTGGATTTCGCTGTCGAAGTGGCCGATGTTGCAAACGATGGCGTTGTGCTTCATCGCGTCCATGTGTTCGCGGGTGATGACGTCGACATTGCCGGTCGTGGTCACGAAGATGTCGCCGAACTTGGCGGCTTCTTCCATGGTCACGACGGTGAAGCCTTCCATGCAGGCTTGCAGGGCGCAGATGGGATCGATTTCGGTGACGAACACGGTGGCGCCGTTGCCCTTGAAGGCCTGGGCGCAACCCTTACCCACATCGCCGTAGCCGCAAACGATGGCCCGCTTGCCCGAGACCATGACGTCGGTGGCGCGCTTGATGCCGTCGAGCAGGCTTTCGCGGCAGCCGTAAAGGTTGTCGAACTTGCTCTTGGTGACGCAATCGTTGACGTTGATGGCGGGGAAGAGCAAGGTGCCGGCCTTGACGCGTTCGTAGAGGCGATGCACGCCGGTCGTCGTCTCTTCGGAAACGCCGATGATGTTCTTGGCGATGTTGCTGTAGAAGTGGGGCTTGTCCTGCAGCGTCTTCTTGATCGACGCGTAGAGAACCGCTTCTTCTTCCGATTCGGGGGCCACGTCGAGGAGCTTGGGATTCTTCTCGGCGTCGCTGCCCAGGTGCAGAAGCAGCGTGGCGTCGCCGCCGTCGTCGAGGATCAGGTTCGGCGTGCCGCCATCGTGCCACACCAGAATGCGGTGCGTGTAGTCCCAGTATTCTTGCAGCGTTTCGCCCTTGGTCGCGAACACCGGAGTGCCCTTGGCGGCGATGGCCGCGGCGGCGTGGTCCTGGGTCGAGTAAATGTTGCAGCTTGCCCAACGGATCTCGGCGCCGAGCGCTTGCAGCGTCTCGATGAGCACGGCCGTTTGGATCGTCATGTGCAAGCTGCCGGCGATGCGTGCGCCCTTGAGCGGTTGCAGCGGGGCGTATTTCTTGCGGATCGCCATCAGACCCGGCATCTCATGCTCGGCAATGGCGATTTCTTTCCGGCCCCAGTCGGCCAACTTGATGTCGGCGACATGGTAATCGTGGCGGGCGGTCTTCGCATCTTTCGCTGGCGGCTTGGTCGCGGTCGCGGACATTCGAAACTCCTGGAGAAGTATTGCCGGCCGTTCGACCGGACGAAACATCTGAACAGTCATGCCAAACAACTTTGTTGACGAGAGTATGATAGTCTCGCAAGTCGTCCGGGTACAGGGAGACCGAAAAAAGCTGGGGCGATTCACTCGCAATCTTAAGATTTCTCTTTCATACCCCGCGAGCTTTCGGATCCCAGACAAATTTGTGAAGCTGAAGCTGCATGCGAACGTTGAGCCGAGATTCGAGCAGCCATTCGGCGAGCTGGATCGGCTGCACCATGCCGAACACCGGGCTCATGAGCACGTTGACGCGTTCGGTGAGATGATGCGTTCGACATGCCGCCTCGGCCCAGCGGAAATCGGCTTCCGAAGCGATGACGAGTTTAATCTCGTCGCCCGGTTTCAAGAGATCGACGTTCGACCACAGATTCGCGTGCGCCTCGCCGCTGCCGGGGCATTTCAAATCCATGATGATGTGGACGCGGCGATCGACGTCCGCCAAATCGCGATGCCCGCCGGTTTCCAGGAGCACGATCAGGCCCAGATCGCAGAGCCGGGTCATGAGCGGGAAGACTTCCGCTTGCAAGAGCGGTTCGCCTCCCGTGATCTCGACGATCGGCGTCGCGAACTCACGCACTTTGGCGATGACGTCGTCGATCGACCAGACAGTCCCCTGCGTGAAGGCGTGCGGCGTATCGCACCAGGTGCAGCGCAAATCGCAAGCAGTCGTACGCACGAAGACGCACGGCAAACCTTGATACGCCGACTCACCTTGAAGGCTGCGATAGACCTCATGCAGGAGCAGCGAACCGGCAGGCTTGGTCGAGAGCGGGGCCAAACGGTGTTGAAGCGAAAGAGCGGACATGGAATCTCGGACGGTCAAAAGCCACGGCGACCGCTTGGCCGCCTGCATTCATCTTACGGGGCGAGCGGCGTCATGGCGGGCGCGTCGCCGCCACGCCTGCCAGGCCGCGGCCGCCAGCAGAACGGCGGCGATCGCCCCCGCCCATCGGACCCAGCCGTGTCCGAAGACGACGGTCGCGTTGAACGCGATGAAGCCGAGATATCCTTGCACGGCCGCTTCAACCGCGACCGATCGATTTTGGTACGAAAGCGCCCCGAGCCACCACCACGCGACATCGAGCCCCCAGACCAGCGCGAACAGATCGTTCGCATAGACGCCGCCGCCCCACGCCAGACC
>JBAXFO010000117.1:0-9744 GCA_037139885.1 Planctomycetota bacterium | reverse complement strand
ACGAACTTGTGAAAGTGACGGGCGTCAAGCTGAAGTTCGATCGGCCGTTCTTCAAAGAGTTCGTGATCGAAGTGCCTACCGACCCCGTGCCGCTGCTTGAAAAACTCTTGAAAGCAGGCTATCACGCCGGCTTGCCTCTGGGTCGCTGGTATCCGCAAATGAGCCGAGCGATCAGCATCGCCGTCACCGAGAAGCGAACCAAGGCGGAGATGGATGGGTTGGTCACAGCGTTGGCGGCGAATTTGTAAACCGTTCGCCTGGTCAACACGTTGTTTCCGCATCGAGCCGGGATGGAGTTCCATGTTCAACCAGCAATCGACCGATCTGTTATTCGACATGAGCAAGCCCGGCCGCCGCACGCATCGGCTGCCCGCTTGCGACGTCCCCAACGAGACCGGTTTGCCGGCCTCGGCTCTGGCCGCCGCGCCCCCCCCGCTGCCCGAACTCGGCGAGATCGACGTCATTCGCCATTACGTCAATCTCTCCAAACGCAACATGTCGATCGATACGAATTTTTACCCACTCGGCTCCTGTACGATGAAGTACAACCCGAAGCGGCACGAACGCCTTTCCGCTCTCGGCGGCATGGCGAACCTGCATCCCTTGCAAACCGAAAGCTCGATTCAGGGCATGTTGCAGATGCTCTTCGAAATGCAGAATTATCTTGCCGAGATTTCAGGCCTCGACGCCATCTCGCTCCAACCCGCGGCCGGCGCCCAGGGCGAGCTCACAGCCCTCCTCGTCGCCTCGGCCTATTTCCGCGACAAGGGCGAGAAACGCAACAAGGTCATCATCCCCGACAGCGCCCACGGAACCAATCCCGCCAGCGCCGCCATCGCCGGCTTCGAGACGGTCGGCGTCAAGAGCAACGCCAAAGGCCTCGTCGACATGAACGAACTGAAGGCGAAGCTCGACAAATCGTCGGCCGTCTTCATGATCACCAACCCCAACACCCTCGGCCTGTTCGAATCGCAAATCGCCGACATCACGCAACTCGTTCACGACCACGGCGCCCTGGTTTATCTCGACGGCGCCAACATGAACGCTATCGTCGGCGTGACCCGTCCGGGCGATTTCGGCGCCGACATGATGCATTACAACGTCCACAAAACCTTCACCGGCCCGCACGGCGCCGGCGGCCCCGGCAGCGGCCCCATCGGCGTGCGTTCGTTCCTCGCCCCCTATTTGCCGGCTCCTATGGTGGGCATGCAAAACGGCAAATACGCTCTCGATTACGATCGGCCCAAAGCGATCGGACGGGTGCGTTCGTTCTTCGGCAACGTCGGCATCCTCCTCCGCGGTTACGCCTATTTGCGCACGCTCGGCCCGGATGGCCTCCGCGCCATGACCGAAAACGCCGTCCTCAACGCCAACTATCTCCTGGCTCTGCTCAAGGATCATTTCGACGTCCCGATGGGCCATCGCTGCATGCACGAGTTCGTCGCCAGCGCCAAGAATCTCCGCCGCGAGAAACGCATCAGCGCCATGGACATCGGCAAACGGCTCATCGATTACGGCTACCATGCCCCGACGGTCTATTTCCCGCTCGTCGTCCCCGAAGCGATGATGATCGAACCGACGGAAACCGAGAGCAAGGAAACCCTCGACGCCTTCGCCAAAACGCTCATCGCGATCAAAGACGAACCCGCCGAGACCCTGCAACAAGCGCCTCATACCACCCTCATCAGCCGGGCCGACGAGATCAAGGCCGCCAAGGAACCGATTCTGCGCTGGAAGCCGTGAATCGACGGATCGCGGTGAAAGATAATGAATCGCGTTTTCGATGTCGCATGAAATCCTTTGTTCGCGGCTCTCCGCAGGAGAGCGTTGCCGTGACGCACGCGCAGAATACGCATCCGTTCGCGCGATCCGGATGCTGCGGAAGAGTAGGCGTGACGGCAGCGCTCTCCTGCGGAGAGCCGCGAACAAAGCAGACCTGTTCTATAAGGATCGTCACTTCCCTTCGAAGCTTATGACAGCCACACTGCGACTTCTGGGCTACGAAACGGCCGACGGTGCACGGAACATGGCCGCTGACGAGGCGTTACTCTTCCATGCAGAAGCTGGCGTCGCCTCCCTCCGCTTTTACGGCTGGTCTCCCCCGACGTTGAGCCTCGGCTACTTCCAACCCGCCGCCGCTCGCCTTGGCGACGATCGGCTTGCCCGCCTTCCCTGGGTGCGCCGAGCGACGGGCGGAGCGACGTTGATCCACGATTCCGAACTGACTTACGCCCTCGCCCTCCCCGCAGGCCTCCCTTGGCAGACCGGTCAGCCGTGGATGCCGAGGTTTCACGAGATTCTCAAAGCCGCCCTCGCCTCGCTCGGAGCGGACGTCGCTCTTGCGCCGCGAAACGACGTTCGCGGCGACGTTCTCTGCTTTCAAAAACACACCATCGGCGATCTCATCTGCCGCGACTTCAAAATCGGCGGCAGCGCCCAGCGCAAGCATCGCCGCAGCCTGCTGCAACACGGTTCGATCCTCTTACGCCAAAGCTCCGCGGCCCCTGCCCTGCCCGGCATCTTCGAATTGACCGGCGTCGACATCGCCCCCGCCTTGCTGCGCGACGCTATCATCCAGCATTTCGTCGCCGCGACCGGTTGGCGTCTGGAATCTGCGGTTTGGACCGACGACGACGTTCGTCTCATCGAGAATCTCACCCTCGAGAAATTCTCTAGCGCATCTTGGAACGACAAACGCTAAAATTGTCGGAGATAGCACTCGAGCGCTCCAACGCAATCCGCAAAGGCTTCCATGGCCACGATCTTCCTACGCACTCTTCTGTTCGCCGCCAGCGTCGCTGTCGCCAGCGCGGCGCCGCTCCAGGCTCAGGATCCCGCTCCCGTCAAAGTTCGCTTTCTGCGGACCGCCAAGGGGCAACCCCCGCTGCCGCCCCTGGTGCATCTGAGCATCGAACTCGAAAACTCCGCCAATGAGCCGCGCTGGCTGCTCGTCTCGCTGAGCCGCGAATTGCGCTTGCCCAAAGACGGCAAGTTCGTCTCCGATCCGGAAGGCGGTCTGCCGCTCTTCGTCCTCGAAGCGAAAGAGGGCAAAGGGCGCGCGGCCATGGTCGGCTTCCTCGGCGAGCCGCGCTTCACAGCCTTTTACCTACCCGCAGGGGCCAAGGTCGTCCTCGAAGATTTCGAATTGCCGTCGGTCGAAGAACTTGCCGATCTCGATTGGCTGGAAGCCAAAACGCTGCAGGTGAACGGCAAACAGCCCCTCGAAAAATGGCTGCCGGTTCCCGTCGATTCGACGGCCGGCGTCCGCATCGGCAAAGACGCCAACTGGATCGACGCTCTGCGCGACGGCGGCACCGGCGAACCGCGCGCCGATCTCCCGAAAGAAAAAGTCGCCTCCGTGATCGCCGAAGTCGTGCGCAGCGGCCGACTCGCTGTCGAGGGTTTCCAGGCCGCCCCTCGCTATTATCACCCCGCCGAGAAAGACGAAAAAGCGGAACGCGCCGCCGGCTGGAGCTTGCTCGGTTCCTTTCGCTCCGTGCGACCCTTCAAAGTCGATCATCTCGCCTTCGCTCCCGATGGCTCCTGGCTGGTCGCGTCGCTGCAAACGTTCAAGGTCATCGGCCTCGATCTGGGCAAGGGTCGCGAACGCGTCTTCCCGCTCGGCGAAAAAACGATGGCCCGCTTCTTCGCGTTTTCTCCCGAGGGAAATCTACTCGTGAAGCAAGCCAGCGAACCGACCGACGAAGACAGCAACCTCGACCTCGCCGACTGGACCGACTCGAAGGTACTCGATGTGCTGCGCTTCTCGTCGCGCGTCACTCTGGGCAACATCGACCACGTCCCCTCGCCCGATGGACAAAAGGTGGCCGTGGCCCAGCGCACGAGTTTCAATCTCTGGGATTTCGTCAAACTCGAAACGACCAATCGCTTCACCTTCCCCGAATCGGCCAACGGCTACCTGTATCGCACCGGCCTCTTTTCGCCCGACGGCAAACGCTTCGCCGCCGGCTTCGAAAGCAATGTCGCGGGGGGCAAGGCCATCGTCTGGGATGTCGCCTCCGGCAAAATTTTGGCCGAGTTCGACAGCAAGCAAAATGGCTTCCAGTTCCTCGCCTTCGCCCAGGACGGCGGCTTGCTCGCGGGCTCCGGCAAACAAGCGTCGGCGATCTGGGTCTGGTCCGTCGACGAGCAAACGGAGCGTGCCGTCCTTCGCGACATCCCCTTCACCACGATCACCGCCCTGGCGTTCGCTCCGGACGGCAAGACCCTCGCCGTCGCCGACATTCCTTTCGCCGGCGCGACCCCCAGCCGCGGCATTCGGGTGTTCGATGTCGCCAGCAAACAAAGCCTCGGAACTCTCGGCGGCTTGCGTCAGCCGATCACCGCGATGGCGTTCTCCCGGGACAGCAGTCGCCTGGCCGCGGGCGACCATGTCGGCACCATCCGCGTCTGGGAACGGAAATAATTCCCCGGTCGCCCCGCAAACGACTCTCTCTCACCCCTCTCCGGAGTCCGAATTATGTGCAAGCCCCTGGTCGGTCTGTTCCTCGCCTCGATGGGTCTCGCGATCGCCGTCCAACCGTTCGCCAGCGCCGTCGACAAAGACAACAAACAGCAATTCGTCAAAACCATCGTCAGCGTCGATTTCAAGATCGAAGAGAGCAATCCCCCCACGCTTGTCGTGATGGCGACCGGCCAAGTTTCCTCCGGCGGATACAGCGGCACCAAGCTGGCCCGCGCGACCTACGTGCAACCGCCGGCCGACGGCATTCAAGATTATCAACTCGTCACCGTGCCCCCAACGGAGCCATCGATCCAGGTGATTTCCCAAGTGAACGCCACCGACCGCTGGAAGGGCTACGACAAAGAAGCCCCCTGGCTCAAGGGCATCCGCGTCCACGGCGTCGGCGAAGGCGTGATGGTCAAAATGCTCCGCGCGGCTCAATAGTGAGGCGATACACTCCCGCAGCGAGCCACACAATGCTTGACCGACTGCCAAGGCGTTACCTATTCATTGCGTTGCCATTTGTGCTGCTCCTGCTGGGCATTCTTTGGAGCGCTGGAACGCGAAGGGCTTCGGTCGTTCCCAGTAATTCGACAGTATTTACCCGCGGGGTTCCGTTCACGGATTTCGTGGCGCACGTAATTTACGACGGCGAGAAGGTTCGCCTCGAACAACGTTATCGGCTGTACGACGAGGATTGGAGAGACGGCATTTGGAGCCGACGCATTTGGGATTCTGATCCGATGGACGCAATTCATTTTCGCTTGAGTGAGACTTCCCATGAAAAGCATGGCATTCTCGTGCGTCGCGTGGAAAAACGCCGAATGGCCTGGATGATTACGTGGTTTGTTCCGTTCGACGCAGTCGCGTTTCCCAGCGGCCGCGTCGAATGGGACATGAGCAAGTCGCCTTCAGAACCGCTTTCCGACGATACGCCGCTGGAGCCAAGCTTGCGTACATATCTCGGCGAGATTTCGATCCGATAACTTCGACCGATGCTCGAAAGACAATCTGAAAGTAACGGCCCCGCAAAGCTGATTCTCCGTTCGGTTGCGAGCGATTCCCCTGATATGATCAAAGAGTAGGGATAGGTTCGAAACGCTCGATTTCGCTCGAAAAAGCTCGTCCACCGTCCGTCATGCACCGAAGTTATCGGCGGTTGTTCCCCGAAAATGGCCAGCTGAACGGCAGCGACAACCGCCTCTCCGACATCGGCTCCCAGAATTTCCAGAAAACTTTTCGAGCCGATGCCGGGGAAACGAAGGCTCATTTCGTCTTCGGCTGTTCCACGACTTCGAACATCGCTCCTTGAATGCGGCGCAGTTCGTCGTGAAGAACCGGAATGCGCTCGTCGGGCGTGACGGAGATCGCCCAGTCGATGCCGTTGTCGGCGACGAACATGCCGTATTTTTGCAACCCCTTCAGAATCGCCTGCACTGGCGGCGAAAATTTACTGACGTCGACATCCTTCTTCAAGCGAATGCGTTCCCCCATGCGCGGCAGGTTGACGTCTTTGTGCGGGCTGGCGTAATGCGTCGCCGGGGCGACATAGGCGCGACGCGATTTGACGACGGTCACCCGCAGCGCATGCTCGACCATGCCACGCTGGAGTTCGTCGTAGCGCACCGTCGCGGGGAAGATCGGCAGGCCGGCGGCGTCGGCGCTCGTCCAACCGTCGGGGCGGAGCTTATTCGATTTCAGATCGAAGATCGAGGCCTGGGCCGCACTCCAGCCGCCGTCGGTTTTCTTGGCGACGAAGAATTCGTAAAGCTTGCCGGCCGTGGGATCGACGATGATCGCGTGACGGTCGCCGCCGTCTTTGAGCTTGTCGCGCTGCACCTCCTCGAGCGTGAAGTTCTTCGTCTTGGGATTGCGCTGATAACCGACCGGCCAGCCCTCGATCGGGAGATTCGCGGGGATGGGATAGGGGCCCGGATCCGATTCGGTCGGGTAGTCAACGACCTTGAGGTTCACCTTCGGCTGATCCGGCGGCACGATGATGAAGCCCATGTCGGTGTTGTAACGGAGCGGCTTTTTGTCCCCAATCGAAGCGATGATGTTTTTCGAATTGGGATGCACCGGCCAATTCGTGATGTCGACGTTGAAAGCGTTGTCCGGCGGGTAGACTTGCATCGCCGTGAGAATCGTGTCGGCCTCGGGCGTATTGAACAGGATCGGCTTGGCGACCGCGGGCAGCGGCGGCAGGGCTCGGCCGCTGGAATGCCGCGGCGCTTCTTGAGCGTAAAGCAGCGAAGCCGTCAACCAGCATGAAAGAACCGCGAATTTTCGCATGGGATCCTCGTGAAAACGCCCGAGGCGGGCTATAATCGAACCTTGTCGGCGGGGCCGGGGCTCCGCAGGAAAAATCGTCGCGCATGCCGTCAGCGGACGCAAGCATATTTCAGGAGGATGTCATGAATCAGCTCGAAGGTTTGAAGCAGTTCACCACGGTCGTCGCCGATACGGGCGACATCGCGGCCATCAGTCAATTTCAGCCGCGCGACGCCACCACGAATCCCTCCCTCCTCTTCCAGGCGGCCCAAATGCCGCAATACAAAGCCCATGTCGACGGCGCTCTGGCAGTCGCCAAAAAGGCGAGCGGCCAGGCCGAACAGGCGGCGGAATTCATCGACGAACTCTTCGTCCGCTTCGGCTGCGAAATCTTGAAGATCATTCCGGGCCGCGTTTCCACCGAAGTCGATGCCGGACTCAGCTTCGACACCCAGGCGACGATCAAGAAAGCCCACAAGCTCATCGGCATGTACAAGAAAGCGGGCGTCGAAAAGGAACGCATCCTGATCAAAATCGCCAGCACCTGGGAAGGCGTTCGCGCCGCCGAAGCGCTCGAAAAGGAAGGCATCCACTGCAATCTGACGCTGCTGTTCAGCTTCGCCCAGGCCGTTGCGTGCGCCGAAGCGGGCGTGACGCTCATCTCCCCCTTCGTGGGCCGCATCTACGACTATTACAAGAAAGAACGCGGCTCCGACATTCCCGTCAACGAAGATCCCGGCGTGGCGTCGGTCACGAAGATCTACGATTACTTCAAGAAGTTCGACTACAAGACCCAAGTGATGGGAGCGAGCTTCCGCAAGGTGGAGCAAATCCTCAATCTCGCAGGCTGCGATCTTTTGACCATCAGCCCCGACCTGCTCGAAAAACTGAAGGACGCCGAAGGAACCGTGACGCGCAAGCTCACCGTCGAAGCGGGCAAAGCCAGCGATGCGACGAAGCTGCACCTCGACGAAAAGACGTTCCGCTGGATGCACAACGAAGACGCGATGGCGACCGAAAAGCTCGGCGAAGGCATTCGCAAGTTTTACGCCGACGCCCGGAAGCTGGAAAAGTTCGCTCTCGCCAAAGTGGCGAGCTGATGTGCGGATTCAAACCCTGGGATGAGGTACGCCGAATCCCAGGGATCCAGACGGAAATGAGAAACCGAAAAGCGAAAAACCCGAGTACGATGACGAGTAGGAGTATGAGTAGGAAAATGCGCGAGGACGATTGCGATTCGGATTAGGAGCATGAGAAACGCCAAACCATTATCGCAGCGACATGACGCCTTTTTTCCTAATCCTAATCCTAATCCTAATCGTAATCGCAATCATCCTCGCGCATTTTCCTACTCATACTCCTACTCGTCATCGTACTCGGTTTTTTCTTCATCGTTGAGGTGACGGTTGATCCCTGGGATCCGTGGCATTTGTTTAACGATCGCGGCGCAGCACATACTCCAAGAGAGCCGCTAACGGTTCGGCGGATTTGCCGAAGGGCGCCAGACTGCCGAAGGCCTGCTCGGCCAACTGCTGAGCATGCCGACGGCTTTCGTCGATGCCCAATAATCCCGGATAGGTTAGCTTTCCTCGTTCCGCGTCTTTCTGGGTCCGCTTGCCGGTCTCGGCGGCAGAGCCTTCCACGTCGATCAAGTCGTCGGTGATTTGAAACACGAGACCGAAGCAGCGTGCGTAAATGTCGAGCCGATCGAGAAGGTCGCGCTCGGGGCCGTGTTCGCGTTCGCCTTGAATCGAGAGAACGCCGAGCTTGAGGCAGGCCCGAAAGAGAGCCCCGGTTTTGTGGTGATGAATATGTTCGAGCGCTTCCAGCGAATGCGGCGTCTCGCTTCTGGGAAAGAGCGGATCTTTGAGAAACGGCCGGTCCGCGGAGCCGCGTTCCCAGGCGAGATCTTCGACCTGCCCGCCGACCATGCCCGACCAACCCGAGCCCCGGGCGAGTTCCTTACAGCATGCGGCCGCGATCTTGGGCGGAAGCTGTTCGGCGAGAATCTGAAACGCGAGAGTCAACAGTCCATCGCCCGCCAAAATCGCCAGGGCTTCGCCGTATTTCTTATGGCACGTCGGCAGTCCGCGACGGAGATCGTCGTCGTCCATCGCGGGGAGATCGTCGTGAATGAGCGAATAGGTATGAATCATCTCGACGGCGCAGGCCGCGGGCAGAGCCGCATCGGGGGAGCCGCCCGCCGCTTGCGCGGCCATGAAAACGAGAATCGGCCGCAGGCGTTTACCGGGAGCGAGAAGGCTGTACGAGACGACCTCGCGCAGAACGGCCGGCGGCGAGTCGCGTTCGAGGAACCACCGCAGCTGGGCATCGACCAGGGCTTGATGGGATTGCAAATAGGACTTGAGATCGAACGCCAAGTTTCAGCCTCCCCGACGCGCTTCCACGAAGCGTCGCTCATCCTGCCATTTACTTCTCACGCACGCTGGCCGTGTGCTCGAAGGGACGCACGCGAACCTCGCCCTTTTCATCGACGCCGACGAGTTCCAGGATTTTGACTTCCGCCTGGCGAAGCTGGCCGTAACACGTCTTGAGCAGGCCGACGCCGTGTTCATAACGGGTCAACGATTGCTCGAGGCCGATTTTGCCGTCCTCGAGATCGCGGACGATCTTCTCGAGTTCGACAAGCGCCTGTTCGAATGTCAGAGTCTCAGCCGGCATCGTCTTCCTTCGTGACGACAAGTTGAGGAACTTGTCGGATGGTTACGCCTTGACCCCCGCCGCAACGCTCACGACGCTTGCCGTCAATCGGCCATCGGCGACGAGGATCTCCACATCCTCCCCCGCCGCGACATCGCTGACGCTGCGGATGATGCGGCTGCCTTCCACGGTCCGCGTTAGGCTATAGCCGCGCGCCAACACGTTCAAGGGGCTGAGCGAATCGAGCTGCCCCGCCATCGCGGCGAGCTTGGCCTGACCGAGTTCGAGTCGGCCGCGAAAGGCAAGTTGCATGCGTTGATCGATCTCGTCGAGGCGGCGCTCCAAAT
>JBAXFO010000116.1:0-9745 GCA_037139885.1 Planctomycetota bacterium | reverse complement strand
CCTCTACACCGACGCCCGCTCCGGCTTTCTGACCGGCCCCGATGAGCTTGCGAAGAAGCCGGCCAAGGCGAACGAACCCGAAGCCAAGGCTCATGTCCACATCAAGACGAACGGCCGATTCGTCTTCGATCTGGCGAAAGACACCGCACGTTTCGACGCTCCGTTGCGGCCTGCGCTCGCGCACGATCGCGTCACGGTCACGCGCTATGTGGCCGCCAAGCCCCCGAAGTCGGGCATCGTCACGGACCTGCTCGATTGCGATCGCCTCGATCTTCAGTTCCGCAAAAAATCGGGCGACTCGCCCGGCTCGAACGACAAGGACATCGAGTTCGCCATCGCCACCGCGAAGCCCCAGGCGATCGTCGAGTTGCATCTGGAAGGCGAGGAAATGCACGCGACCGGCGTCGAAATGCATTACTTCGCCCCGACCGCCAAGGTTGGACCGCGCACCATCATCAAGGGCGCCCCGATGCACGCCATGCGGCAGGGCAACCAGATTCACTGCGACGAACTGCACCTCAAAGGGGCCGACAAACAGGGCAACGGCCAGGAAGCCTACGCCAAGGGCCCAGGCAAAATCGATCTGCTCGACAAGAAAACCGGCCGCTCGACCACGCACGTCCTCTTCAAAACCAGCTTCACGGCCACAAAAGACCGAGAAGGCGAACGTCTCTTCGAACTGCTCACTCTGCGTGGCGATGCCTCATTCATCGACGAAGAAAACAAGCACGAGATTCACGCCGCGCAGTTTTTGCATGTTTGGCTCGAAGACCTGAAGCCCGATCCTAAAGTCGATCCGAAGGCGGATCCCAAGGCCGATCCCAAGAAATCCGAAGGGGGCCAGAAGTCGCGGCCACACAAGCTCGAGGCGTTCGAGAAGGTGCAGGTTCGCTCGCCGGAGCTCAACATTCGCGATGCGAACCATTTGAACGTCGTCTTCGTCGAGCAAAAGATTATCCCGGTCGCCAAGAGTTTCGAAGGCGTCGCGGTGTTGCCCGCCATCGCTGCGAGCGGACCGGCGAAGACGACGGAGACCGGTTTCAAAAAGGACCCGGCCGAGCCCGCGTTGCCGAATATCGCCGTCCCGAATCCGACCGTCGCCGTCGCCAAGGAGAAGCCGAAGCGGCCGCTCGAAGTGACGGGCACGAAAATCAGCGTGCAAATCGCGACCATGGGGAACGTGAAAGAGCTGCTCGAATTCCTCGCTGACGGCAACGTGCACATCACCCAGGAGGCGGAGAATCCGAAAGACAAAGGTTTAGAAATCATCGGCAGCACCGTGAGCCTGACCCGCAAGTTCGGCGGCGACACGCTCCAAGTGTTCGGCGAGCCGCGCAAGCTCGCCCAGCTTCAGCAGAACGAAATGCTCCTCTTCGGCCCGAAGGTCACGATCGATCAGGTCAAGAATTTGGCCGAGGTCGAAGGCACGGGCGCCATGCACATGCCCAGCAACACCACCCTCGACGGCAAAAAGAAGAACGGGCACATCACCATTCACTGGAACAAGAGCATGGTGTTCGACGGCAAGTTCGCCGAGTTCGTCGGCGGCGTCGAAGCGTTCCAGGACAACGGCAAAATCCTGTGCCAGGAAATGCAAGTGACGATGGACAAACCTGTCGTCTTCAAGAAGACCAACGGCAACCAGACCGCCAAGATCGACCGCATCATTTGCAATGGCCGCGAGGACCGCAAGGTGCTCATCCTGGAAGAAGACCGCGATGCAAAGAACGCCCTGCAGATGTATCGTCGGCTATTGCTCGCCGTGGTCGAGGTGGACAACATCGAGCAGAAAATGAACGGCTCGGGCCCGGGCGTACTCGATTTCATCAGCCGGTCGTCGGCCAGCGATCCCGGCCTCGCTGGCGGCGAAAAGCCCAAAGGCGCCGAGCCAGCCAAGAAAGACGACGAAAAGATTTTGAAATGGACCCGCGTCCGCTTCGAAGGACAAATGCTCTCATACCCCACCGCGACCGGCGGCCGGCAGACGACCTTCCTCGAACAAGTCCGCGTCTACCATCAACCCGGCGACGACCCGAACGTGCGCGATCCCTCGGAAGTCGGCCCCGGCGGCCTCTTTTTCACCTGCCAACGGCTCACCATCATCCAGCGCAAAGTGGGCAACAAGAACTCGCAGGAGATGATCGCCGACGGCATGAACGGCATGGTCAACTTCCAGGCCAAAGAATTTCACGGCAACGCCAAGATGGTGAAGTACGACGAAAGCCAAGAACAGATCATCTTCGAAGGCGTCCCCGGCGCCCCCGCCACGCTCTTCAAGATGCCGAAGATCATCGGCGATCGCCCGCAGCGAATTCAAGGAAGCAAGATTCTCTACAACCGCAAGACCGGCGAATTCCTGCTCGACGGCGTCACGGTCATCTCATCTTGGCTTTTCATCGAAGACAAGCCGGCCGTCGACCTGGCGTGCGGCGAGCCTCGCTTCGGCATCGCTCGCTTCGAACGTTGCGACTCCTGAATCCACGTTCCCATTTCGTATCTCCAAGCCCTGGGATGAGGTACTCCGAATCCCAGGGATCAACCGGTGCGCCTTCCGCGAAACGAAAAGCCCGAGGTGGTTCTGCCTCTCGTCTGGATCCCTGGGATTCGGAGTACCTCATCCCAGGGCTTGGGACGTCACAAGGTCGGCAATTGGCCGGGTCTTGGGCGCCAGCGTTTGGAGATTTCGGGGCGTTGTTTGGTGCGGAGGACGAGTTCGGAGAAGGAGTTGGCGCCGACGTAGAGGCCGAGGAAGCGTTCGAGCAGCGAGGCGAAGAGGTAGGCGCCGGTGGCTTTGAGTTTTTCTTCGTCGAGGGTGATGGTGGTTTCGACGCCGCGGCAGAAGAGCGCGGCGCCGGCTTCTTCAATCTGGCCGATGACGCGGCGGCTGGCCACGCTCAAGATGCTTTCCGCGGTTTGGATGGCGAGAGCGGCGAGAGCGCTTTGGCCGGCTTCGGGGTCGGAAAAATCGTAGAGGCGGAAGAGATCGCGGAGCGATTCGAGCCCCTCGTCGCCGCTTCCCAAAGATAAGTGGTTGAGGTTGAGGTGGGAGAGAATGCGCCACGCGCGGCCCCGGCGTTGGCCCGGGCGCAGGGGAGTCGTCGGTTGTTTCAAAACGCGAATGCCGTTCAAGGGGGCGGCGGTTTCGAGTTGGAAGCGAAGGTCTGTGCCCAATTCGCCGAGTCGGCTGGGGAGGTCGCGGCTGGTGCATGTGGTGCGGACGGTGAGATACTGTTTGCGCGGAATGCGCGGGCTGAAGCCGAGATCGACGAGATTCAGCGCGACATCCGAGCCGCGATCGCCTTCATGAAGCGAAGCGGAGCGCACCGGGTACCAGTGCACGGCCGGGGCTTCGGGGGAAAGGTCGTGATCGACGGAATAGAACGGCGAATAGGTGGTTGTGATGTTGCTGGCGGGGTCGCGGTCGGAGACCTCGTCGACCGAATAAATCTCGTACGCACGGGGAAAAGCGGGATCGGGCACGAGCGGATATTCGCTTTGCAGCGGGCGTAGGTCGATCTGGTCGATCGTGAGGGGGAAGAGATTGACGGCGGGAGCGCAGCCGAGGCGAAAAACGGAGCGGTCGACGCCCTGTTCGAGAGATCGGTGCGTTCGGCCCAAGAAGAAATCGACCTCGCAGACATTTTGATAGCCGAGCCGGGCCGCCCGCTTCCAGCCGGAGAGATCGACGAACGAAAACTTGGCGGGGAACGTGAAATACTCCGTAAGGAGGCGATAGCCCAGAGGGGCGCGCGGCGGATAGGGGAGAAGCCCTTCGTCGGCCGCGAATCCGACCTGGCGGAGGCAGTCCTTGGCGGCGAGCGAAAAGGCCGGGGGCGTCGCGCTGCTGGGCGCTCGAAAGGTGACCTGCAAGACATCGTTAAAGAGCATTTCGTACAGAAGCGGAACGAAGCCTTCCTCCGCATGCAAATAAATGCGGAGCGAATCGAGCAACAGCTGTTGAAAGCGTAACGGGCCGGTGGTTTCGAATTGGATGCGGAGCACGGCCGCAGCTCCGGGGGGAGCGGCGACGCCGGGGGGAAACGGCGGCGGTTGAAACGAGGCCTGGGCCACGCGGATGGGCCAGAGCGTGGCCGGAGCCGTGGTGCGGTAGCGGCAGGGGACGCTGTCGATCGGCGGCGTGGCCATCATGGAGCCGCGCTTGAGATCGAAGCCGCCGGCCATCTGCGCCCGCTGCGGATCGAGTTCGAATTCGAGCAGCGTGAACGACGGGATGGGGTTGAGGTAATGCGGGTAGAGAACGTGCAGCAGCGAGTCGGTGATTTCGGGGAAGTCGTCGGCGAGGCGTTGTTGCGAACGGCCGGCGAGAAAGGCGAACGATTGGAAGAGGCGTTCGACGTGCGAATCGGCGCTGCGATTCGCTTCGAGCATGAGCCGGGGGGCGACGGTCGGGTAAGCCCGCCGAAACTCCTGCGCGAGTTGCCGCATGAAGAGCAATTCGCGTTCGTAATAAGGGAAGAGGGCTTCGTTCATGCGGATCCCGTGTGGGCTATTTCAGGGATCGTTCGTGGAGGGTGGGTTGAGCCGAACGCAGCCCACCGAAGGTCGCAACTACGTAATTTATTGGATAAGCGTCAAACCTTTTGGTGGGCTTCGCCTTCGCTCAACCCACCCTACGGTTTTTTCTCGAACGGTCAGCTGCCGACGTCGACTTCTTCGGCGTTGAGCTCGCGGATGTCGAGCAGATTGATGGCGTCTTCATCGACGAGCAGCATGCGGGCGCCGACGCCGCGAACGATGCCGCCATCGGTTTGCAGCCAGTCGGTGAGGCGGCCGAGTTTAATTTCCTGATCGGCTTGTTCGGAGGAGCCCGGGTAGATGACCGGGAGGAAGACTTCGCCCGCGGGGCCTTCTTTCACTTGCAGATTCGCGGGGAGCCACATCAAGTCGCGGGGAAATTTGGGAGGATTGGCGGCGAGCAATTCGACGTCTTCGTAGGGCACCCAGAAGTAATTGCCCTTGGAGAAGACTTCGAGGATGGGGCCGAAAAGATCGTCGCAGTCGCGGAGCAATTGGAACGGCTTGCCGTTGATGAGGCCCTTGGCGGGGGGAGTGACGGCGTCGGCCTTATCGAGGATTTCCTTGGCCCCCACAAAATCGCCGCCGCGGATTTGTTGCAGGGCTTCGAGGCGCAGCTTGAGATGTTCGGGCGGCGCCTTCAGAAACTGCGGGGCGACGCCTTCTTTAAACGCCCGCCGCCGAAGGATTTCGCTTTCGAGGCAATTGCGATAATTGACCGCGGCCGCCAGCAATGCGGGCTCATCGAATTTCAGCACATCGATCTGCTTACGGGCGCGATCGAAGTCGCCGGCGAAGGCGAAGAGCTCGAAGAGGAAGAGCCGCAGCGCCTGGTCCGCGGGCTTCGCCTTCACCGCCGCGATTTGGGCCTCGATGGCTTCTTGCAGTTTGCCTTGCTGATAAAGTTCGGCCGTGGTCACGAGATGCTCCGGAAGGGTGTTTGCCGACAAAGCCGCTGCGGTTACTTGGTTTCTTCCTTGGCGCCGCCGAATTCCTTCGCGAGGGTCTGGGCCTTTTCCGTATTCTGCAAGACGTCGGCGAGCATGGCTTCGAGCTTGTCGTTGCCTTCCATCTTGGTCATCAGCTGCGTGAGGCGATGGCGCATGTCGAGCAGCTCTTTGAGAGCGGGAACTTGCTCGGCGACCTTGGCGGGGTCGAAATCGTCCATGCTCTTGAAATTGAGCTCGACGGCGAGCTTGCTGTTTGCGTCGGTCAGTTTGTTGTCGACTTTGATGGCGACGCGCGGAGCCGAGCGGTTGAGCACTTCGTTGAAATTATCGCGATCGATGGTCGTGAACTTGCGGTCCTTCATGGGCCGGAGGGCTTCTTTGGGCTGTCCGGAAAGATCCGCCATGACGCCGACGACGAACGGGAGCTCGACCTTCTGCATGGCTCCGCCGGTCTCGACATCGTAAGTGATTTGCACGCGCGGCCGACGAACGCGATCGAGCTTGTGTTGTTGACTTTCGCTGCCCATGATCGACTCTCCCAAATCTACGGCATAACGCCGGTTCTCGAAGGACATGAAACACCGTGTACCATACACGGAGATGACGAGGAATTCAAAAGAATCTTTCAACTCCAATTGTGCGGCGCAACGAAGGCGGCATACAATCGGGAAAGATCGAACTTGAGGACAAGGACGCGGGGCCCACAACGCCGAGATTCTTGAAGGAATGTTTTATGATCCAGATCATGGACGCCATCTATGAAGACGGAGTTTTGAAGCTTCATGGGCCCCTCAATTTACCCGCCCATTCACAGGTCCGAGTCAGCATCGAAATTCCTGAAACGCCTTCGACATCGGTCCCCGTCATCGAGAGGTTGCGCGAGCTTTGGAAAAACGCCAGCGTCGCTTCCAACGAACCGCGTCTGACGCGGGACGAACTCCATGAACGCCGTTGACACCAATGTCATTGTCTACTCCATCGACAGCTTGGAGTTGCCCAAGCAAGTGAAGGCTCAGCGATTGCTCGGCAAATTGGCTGCCGCTCCTGGATCGACGTTAATGTTATGGCAAGTTCTTGGCGAGTCGATCCAATGCCTTCGCCGCTGGAAGGACAAGGGAAAACTCAGCGACGACGCCTTCCGAATGTATCTCGAATATTTTCGCACCTTGTTTCCGGTCAGTCTGTCGACGCTCGACGCACTCGATCACGCGGTCGAACTCTCACAGCGTTATAGCCTATCCCACTGGGATAGCATGCTCCTGGGAGCTTGTCGTGCCGCTCAAGTGACCACGCTCTATACCGAGGACATGGGATCCCCCAGAACGATCGACGGCATTGACCTGGTCAATCCATTTCTCTGAGCAGTTCGGACTCCCTGGTCGGCCGCCTCAATTCGGATTCAATTGAATCTTGTTCCTCAGCGTGTCGGGCAGATAACTCTGGAAGTTCGGCGAGGCCTGGGCGGCGAGCAACGTCGTGAGTTGATCGAGCCAAACGACGCGGGGCATTTCTTTCTCCAGGTCGGCGGACAGCCGGGGCCGGCTGGCGTCCATGAGAGGTCGGGGATCGGGGCGACGCAGATACGCGAAGCGGACATCGCGGAATTCGATGTCGCCGGCTTTGCTGATGGTGTCGAGGATGAGCACCTGGCCGCCAGAGAAGCGCGATAGGTAGTTCTTCGCCAGATCTTTGAGCGTGAGCTGCAGCCAGGGGGCCGATTCGCTGGTCCAGAGAATGGGCCCCTGCGAGCCGACGGTTTCTTTGCCCTGGAAGTAAATCATGACGAGGTCGTTCGGACTGCCGGCGCGGGCGCGTTCGCGGAGGCTTTCGGCGATGCGGTCGAGCCGCGACGAGATTTCGAGCAGCTGCACGTGTTTGGCGAGCACATAAACGCGGACGACATCGAACACTGGCGTCTTGTAGAGGTTGGCGCCGATGGGCTGAGCTTTGATGCCGCGAGCGAGATTGGCGACCAGCTTGGCCTCGTCGGTTTCTTGCGGAGCGATGACGAGGACGTGCAGGTGTTGGCCGCGAACCGGCTGCCGGCACGCGACCGACAGACGCCGGCGATTGGCGGCGTCCTGCTTCAAATCGGGCAGGTCGATTTCGATGTCGTTGCTCGCGAAATTGAGAACGACCGGCACCTCAAACTTGCGTTCGCGCGCCTGCCCCGCGGCGGTCTTCATCTCGACAGGGAGCTGTTGGAAGCCGTTGACGAACATGCGCACCTGTTTCGCCTTTTGCAGATTGGCGTCATCAAACGAGTTCCAGCGGACGTTGCCATGAAGCACGACGCGGCCCACGGGCAGAGGCGCGAAGCCGCCATCGGTCCCCGGGCGGATCTTCAAACCCGCCTGGGCGATTTCGACGTGCTCCAGATCGAGCCGTACCGGTTGCGGGGGCACGTTGATATTCAGAGCCGAGGTCCGCACGCCGCCTTCATTCCACGCCAAAATCCGTAAGGAGTTGAGGCCCCATTCGAGGGCGACATCGGGCAGGACGAATTCGTGGACGCCGTCGATGGCCGCGGGAATGTCGTCCCACTGCTTGAGAACTTTGTCGCCGCGAAGAAGATCGACGCGCGTCAGCGGCGCTTCGGAACCGACCTTGAAGCGGATCTTGGTGACGGGATCCGAAACCGTGGCGTCACGCAACGCCGGTTCGAGCAGCGTCACTTCCGGCGCGGGAGGCAGCGGCAGAGCGAACAGCACGGGCTCTTTCAAAGCAGCCGATGCTTGGCCATCGGCGGTCGCCAGGGCGAGGGTGATGTCGCTCTTCATCTCCTTCCCCTTCTGGGCGGCGACAGGGACTTTATGAGCGACGACCTGCCAGCTGCGTTCGTCCTTCCCCTTCACGATCTCGATCTTCGACGCATGAATCGGCTGGCCGTTCACCGTGACCCGGACCGATTCCGCAACTGGCGGCAGGGCCGACGCCACTTCAGCGATCACATCGACGAACGGCGCCTTCTGCACCGCGGAGTTCGTCAGGCCGAGGATCCTCGGCGGACGAATGAAGCGGCCTTGCACGAGCTCAACGCGGTCGTCGCCGCCGAACGCGTGCCGCATGCGGATGCGAATCTCGTTGTCGCCCGGAGCGACGGGGAGCTTGGCGAAGCGCACCTGCCCGGCGGCCAGGTTCACGTTCGCCTCCTCGCGGCCAATCGACTTACCCTTCGCGAAGACCTCCGCTTCGAGCGTCACCGGATAGGTCTCCCGAGCCGGATCGACATTCCAGCGTGCTTCGAGCGGCACTTCGGCCTTGTCGCCTTCGCCCGAGACCGTGAACCCGGCTTCCGGGCTGACGAGGACGAGTTCCGGCAGCTTGGGGCGGAAGTCGATCTCCTGCGTCGCGATGACTTCCGGGTTGCTCGCCGACTTCGCGAGGAACTGCACGCGCTGTTTGCCGGGCTTCAAATCGAGCTCCACTTTGAACTCGCCCGGCTTCTGCAGATTGACCCCGTCCAGGGCCTTCTTGGCGCCGGCGAGATCCCAGTCGGCGGCGGTGAGCGGGTCCTGGGAAAGGATCTGGCCGTAAAGAGTCGCCTTCGCCGACTCGACTTTCACGCTGCGGCCGTTGATCGGAATCTTGTCCGCCGAACCTGCGGGCACGATCGACTGGAAGACAAACTCCGGCGGCGGCACCTTGCGTTCGACGTAGGTGACTTGGAGCGTCGTCGTCGCCTCTTCCTGGCTTTCGTTGTCGCGGTCGATGGCTCGGTCGTTGACGGCCCGCACGCGGATGAGGTTCAGGCCGGGTTGGAGCGTCATCGCCAGATCGACGACGGTGTCTTCCGCTGTCTTCGCCACCTCCCGGCTCACGATCTTTTTGCCCTGGGCTTCCTGAGCGATGAACGCCTGGAAGGGGACGCCCGCATCGGTCGCCTGCACGCGCACCTTGATCGCGAAGGCCGGCTTTTCCACCTTGATCGGTTCGTTGTCCTTCGGGTTCTCGAGCGTAATCTTCGGCGGGGCCGCGGCGATCCGCAGCGCGAGATCCAGGCGCTGCTCCTGCACGGGCCAACCCTCGGGGGTGCGTTTCATGCGGATGACGACGTTTCGTGTCGCCGCCGCTCCGGGGGGCACGTCGAGCTTCGCCGACCAGAGGTTGACGTCCGTCGGCTCGAGCGGCCGGGCCGGGCCGCCGTCCAGTTGATAAGTGAGTTCGTCGCCCGCATAGGGCTCGTACGCGGGAATGGTGACATGCAACTCGACGCCCTTGTTGCGAACCAAATATTCGCCGCCGACGCGCGTCAAGAG
>JBAXFO010000115.1:0-9751 GCA_037139885.1 Planctomycetota bacterium | reverse complement strand
GTGGAGGCGGCCCTCATGAAACGCCTCGGCCTCAAGACGCCCGAGATTTCGACGCAAGTGACGCAGCCCGAATACATCGCCGATTTTGCCTATGCCCTGACGGCGGCGTGGGGCGTGCTCGCCAATCTCGCCGACGATTTTCGGCACCTGCAACGCAGCGAACTCCGCGAACTGCGCGACCGCAAGGCGAGCGATCCGAACACGCAGATCGTCGGCTCGTCGACGATGCCGCACAAGGTGAACCCGAAGGATTTCGAGAACATCAAGAGCCTGTGGAAGGCGTACATGCCGCGGCTGCAAACCGTGCTCATGGATCAGATTTCCGAGCACCAACGCGACTTGACCAACTCCGCTTCGATGCGCTTCGTCACCGAGACGGCGGCCGCGTTCGCGTATGGCGTTTTCCGGACCCGCGGCGCCGTGTCGGCCACGGAAGCCGACGCCGACCGTATGAAGGAAATCCTCGACGGCGGCAAAGACCCGATCGCCGCGGAACCGCTTTACATCAGCCTCGCTCTTGCCGGGCATCCGGATGCTCATGAAGCGGCCCGCGTTCTTTCGCGCGATGCACGCATTCAGAAGAAGTCGCTGGCGGAGGTGATGAAGGAATCGACGGAGTTGGCGGCTTATTGGAAGAAGCTGACGCCCGATCAACTCGCGGTGCTCGAAGACCCGGCTCGGTATTTGGGAGCTTCGGTTGCGCGCACGAATGCGTTGTGCGATCAATGGGAGCAGGCGATCGCGGGATGGTGAGGTTTCGTGGCGGCAAGTTTATTGGCTTGTCGGGAAGGGTCGAGGCTATGATTGAGACCCGACGACCCCCAAGGGGTCGGCTTGGGTCCATGCGCCGATGGAACGGGGGATGATGCGTTGGAGCGGGATGCTGGCTCGAACGCAAGATCCTGATCCAAACGAAAAACCCATGCCAGGCGTTTGTAACCCAAGCCGACCCCTTGGGGGTCGACGGCGTTGCGCATGGCCAAGATCCGACGACCTTCAAACCCCGAACGAGTTCATTCATCATGACGCACGATGCCGATGGCGCCCCGAGATGAGGCGCTCATTCGCTGACGATCGTCGCCCCCGCCGTTTGTAACAATTCGCGATACCACTTTGCCGCCTTCTCTCCGCGGCCGGGCAGCTGCACGCTGCTCCAAATCACCGAGAGCGTTCGCGTCGTCCCCGGGTGGGTTTTCGTGCGTTGCGCGTCTTTGACGGCATTCGCGCAGGGGCCTTCCGCGTCGCACAAACAGAGCAGGCCGGCGAGATCGATGGTTTGGCCGGAGGCGTTGAAGATGTAGCTCGCGCCCGCGGGAGCGATGGCGATCGAGAGGGGTTCATTTGCCCGATCGAGATCGATGACGCTGATCGGCAGGCCCGAATGGAGCGAGACGGCGTTGCAGACGTCGACGGCGAGGTTGATGGTGGCGAGCTTCTGTTCGGTGGCGGCTTTGAGGAGGTATTCCGAGGCCGGCTTCGAGCGCCCGGTGGGTTTGAACCCGCCGTGGCGGAGCAAGACGCGGATCGTTTCGCGAACCGTGTCGTCGCTGCGGAGCGGGGCTGCGGCGGTCAGCGAAAAGAGAGCGGAGATTTCTGCAGGAGTCGTCAGCGCGCCAAGCGGTTGGGGGAAGTGAGTGACAAACGTGTGACACTCGAGCAGCGGATGCGGGGCGATCGTGAGCATGAATCACGCCCCAGATTTTTTGAGCGCCTTATCGCCGATGTCCTTGCGATAAAACATGCCCGGGAAGCTGATCTTCGACACCGCTTCGTAAGCCGCTTTCTGGGCGGCGGCCAAAGTATCGCCGATCGCGGTCACGCCCAAAACGCGGCCGCCGTCGGTGACGGGGAGGCCGTCCTCGAGTTTCGTGCCGGCGTGAAAGACTTTCACCCCGGGCACCTTGCCGGCTTCGGCGAGGCCGCTGATGATCTTGCCCTTGGCGAACGGCCCCGGATAACCCCCGCTGGCGAGCACGACGCAGATGGCCGGGCGCGGGTCCCATTCGAGCGGTTCGATCGAATCGAGACGATCCTGGGCGGTGGCCAGGAACAGCTCGAAGAGATCGGTTTTCAGTCGCATGAGCACGGGCTGGGTTTCGGGATCGCCCATGCGGCAATTGTATTCGAGGATGCGTGGGCCCTGGTTGGTCGCCATCACGCCGGCGTAAAGGATGCCGCGAAACGGCATGCGTTTGCGTTTCATCGCATGCACGGTGGGAACGAGAGCCTGTGTCTCGACGAGGGTCATGAGCTCTTCGGTCGCAAGCGGGGCAGGGCAGTAGGCCCCCATGCCGCCGGTGTTGGGGCCGGTGTCGCCGTCGAAAGCCCGCTTGTGATCTTGAGCGGGAGCGAGCGGAATGATGGTGCGGCCCGCGACGATGGCGAGCACGCTGAGCTCTTCGCCTTCGAGCCGTTTTTCGACGATGATCTGCCGGCCCGCGGTGCGGCCAAACTCTTCCTGGATCATGATGCGTTCGACGGCGGAGAGAGCTTCGAGCGTGTTCGAACAGACGATGACGCCCTTGCCGGCCGCGAGACCATCGGCCTTGACGACGACGGGATACTCGCGCGATTCGACGTAGATGCGTGCGGGTTCGGGATGGTCGAAGACGCGGAACTCGGCCGTGGGCACGTCGGCGTCGCGCATCACTTTCTTCGCGAACACCTTGCTCGATTCGAGCTGGGCGGCGTCTTTCGTCGGCCCGAAAACGGTGAGGCCCGCTTTTTGAAATTCGTCGACGATGCCCCCCGCGAGCGGATCTTCCGGGCCGATCACGGTCAGGGCGATGTTCTCTTTTTTCGCAAAGCGTATGAGCGTGGGAAAGTCGTGAGTTTCGATGGGGACATTGACGCCGTCGACCGCGGTGCCGGCATTGCCCGGCGCGCAGAAAACTTTCGTCACCCGCGCGGCTTGCGCCAGCTTCCAGACCAGGGCATGCTCACGCCCGCCTTTGCCAACCACGAGGACTTTCATGCGCACGTTCCACAAAACGAAGAGGGCCGACCGCGTTATCTTAGCGGTCGGCCCTTGCGATGGCTCGTTTACCCGGAGTGTGGGCGGACTTCGCCGAAGTCCGCGCTCGTACTCGCGGTTGCGTTATCCCAACTCCGGTATGGGGGATGATGGCGTTGACCGGACACTGCCGACGTCGGCGACGTCGGCCTACACGAAGCGGCTCAACAGTTACTCCCTCACTTGCAGGAGGACGAAGTTCGTGCCGCCGGTGGGCGATTGAACTTGAAGCAGGATGCCGCGGGCGAGGGAGGCGGTTTCCATCGTTTGCCGAGCTTCCGTGGCGCTGGCGACACGTCGGCTATCGACCTTGTGGATCAACATCCCTTTTCGCAGGCCCGCATCGGCGGCGGGACCGGGATTCACCTTGGTGATGACGATGCCCTTCGTGCCCTTGCGATAGCCGAAGCTTTCGGCATCGTCGTCGGTCAGGTCGGCGATTTCGATGCCGAGCTTTTCGAGGCGTTGTGAATCGGCGGGACCGCTCGAGCGTTGCGGGGCAGGGACATCCGCCCGGCCAAAATCGCGTGGCTGTTCTTCCACCGTCACGGGCACGACGACTTTCTTGCCGTCGCGGATCACATCGATGTTCGCCACTTGCTTGAGGGGCGTGTTGGCGATTTGCATCTGCAGACCGCGGCCATCCTTGATCGCTCGGCCTTCGATGGCGACGATGATGTCGCCCGCCAGCAAGCCGCCCTTGGAGCCGGGAGAACCTTCGAAGACATCGCCGACGACCACGCCGACGCCCTTCGCCAGGCCAAAGCGTTCGGCGATCTCCGGTTGCAGATCGCGAATCTGTACGCCGAGATAGCCGCGCCGCACGACGCCATCGGTCCGCAGCGCCCGCACGATGCTCTTGGCGAGGTTGCTCGACACGGCCAGGCCGACGCCTTGAAAACCGCCGGTGCGGCTCTTGATCGCGGAATTGATCCCGACGACTTTGCCGTCGATGCCGACGAGCGGTCCGCCGCTGTTGCCCGGGTTGATGGCCGCGTCGGTCTGGATGAAATCTTCGTACATGTTCATCGACAAAGCGCTGCGGCCTTTCGCTGAGACGATGCCGCTGGTGACCGAACCGGTGAGGCCGAACGGAGCCCCGAACGCCAGCACGCGATCGCCGATCTCGTAGGCTTCGCTGTCGCCGAGTTCGAGCGTTGGGTATGGCCCGGCCTTCGGATCAAGGATGACGATGGCCAGATCGGTCTTGGAATCGGCTTTGATGTCGCGCGAAGTCACCTTGCGGCCATCGTGAAGATTGACGGTGACTTGGTCGGCGCCGTCGACGACGTGAGCGTTCGTGAGGATGATGCCCGAGGCGTCGATGAAGAAGCCAGAGCCGAATCCATGTTGCGGCGCCGAATCGCCCGGGTTGTTGTCGTCGAAGAAACGCTTCAGGTCATCGGGAACCCGTGGCGTCGTTTTGATCTTGGTCACTTTCCCCTTGGATTCGATGCTCACCACCGCAGGCTGCACCTGTTTGACGATGTCGCGGAACGAAGTCAATTCGCGAGGCAAGGCGACGGGGGCGACTCCCTGACCATGGCTCAACGCTCCCATGGAATGGAAGCCGAGACCGAAGCCCAACAGCAGCGCCAGACACACATACAACCATCGTTTCATGTCGATCTCCCTCGAATGAGAAAATAAGGAAAGGCGAGGCGGTCGAATGGGCCTCCGAAAAATCATACGCGCGCTCGGCGTCCGCAGCGTTCGGCTTCACGAGAATTGCCGTAGAAGGCCTGCCGAGGGCGCCCGGTCGCACCCGCAGAATTCGAAAATTCTCGGCACTTTTTGCGTTTTTGCGGTGAGAGAGGTTGCGATCGTCTTGGGCGGCGGGGCGTGGTTGGACACTTTGCAGCGCGCATAAAGAAAGGGAGAACTTTGCAGTCCTCCCCTTCTTCTGCCTGTTAAGCCTGATCACGAGAAATTAACGACGGGCGACCAGGATGGCCGACTGGCTGTTGACGACAACCGGAGCGCCGATGCGGGCCGGGGACGTGTAGGCGACCGGAGCGATGGTGAAGGCGCTCTGGGCGACCGTCACGTTGCCGCCGGAAACCGAAGCCGAGCAGCCGGCGCAGGGAGCGACGACCGGAGCGGGAGCGCCGCCCGAGCAACCGGCCGGTGCGCCGCCGTTGCAGCCGCCGTGGCCGTGCTTGCGCTTGAACAAGCCGCCGCTGAAGAGGCCGCCGTGACGATGGCCGCCGTTGCAGCCCGAGCCGCCGGAGCAACCGGAGCAGCCGACAACCACCGGCGCGGGAGCCGCGCAGCAAACCGGAGCCGGTGCGGGAGCCGCAACCGGAGCGCAGCTATCGCAAGCCACGGGAGCCGCACCCGAGCAACCGCCACGATGGCGACCGCATTCGATCGCATCCGCACCACCGCTCAACGCCATCATCAACACAACACTGTACATTTGGAAATCTCCTACCGATCCGTGTTCAAATTCCCGCGCAACGTGCACGGAAACACATTCTGACAAAGCTAGGTGGCCCTCGGCTAAGCGAAGCCTGTGCCACCCAAGGCGAAAAAAACGCCATTTGGACCGCTTCAAGTCCGATTCGGCGTTCCAGATGGAAAAGCAAACCATCTGAGATGGATAGTAAAAATAGTTAAAAAGATCGTCAATAGTAAACTGGGCAGATTGCGCGTGATTTTCGGATCGGGAAGGCTCGGTCGGCGTTACAACCGGACTCAACTTGCGCAGGTCAAATGGTATCCGCGGGATCCCATCTTCTCAGAACGGTCGAAAATCCTGGCCAACCGCGTCCCAAATTTCCGATGCCAACAAGGGAGTTTCCGTCAGCTGGATCCGGGCTGCCCCCTGTTGAGCCTGTGGGTAGCCGTCCGAGCAGCCTTCCGAGTCGCCCAAATCGGAAAATACTCTCCCATTGATGTAGCTTGACATTGCCCATTGGACTAAAATGCAGACGCCTTTCGGGGAAGACTTCCAAGGACGCACCATGAGCGACGCCGTCGTCCGATCGCCAGCCCTCGCCAACCCGTGGATCGGGGTCGGCGGTGGGTTTCTTGTCTGCCTTTTGTCAGGACTCGCGTCCTTCACGCCCCTCTCCGCAACACCTGTTCAGGTGGGGGCGGCGCTGCTGGGCTTGACGCTCGTCGCCTTGGGCTTAACCATTCGTCTCAATTCGGCGATCCCCCCCGCCGCAAATCGTTTGCCGCTGCCCCCTTCGGTGTTTTATGCCGCGTTGACGCTTTTTCAGGCTGCGGGGGCGTTGTTCGTGACCTGGGCCCTGATCGCGGCCACCATCGGCATCGATCCCATCGCGCCCACTCGCGACACCGCGGAGAACCCCGTCGTGTTACGCATGGGCTTGGCCGTCATTCTTTGGCTGTTGCTCGTGCCGCTCGCGATCGCCGGACTTCGGGCCACGCTGAAAGCCATGGCGGCGAACGAGGCGTTGACGATTCCGTTCGAAACCAGCGTTCTCTACATCCTGGCCGCCGGGGCCACGCTGTCCTCGGGCTTCGCCCTCGCGCAGTGCGACAGCTCATTGGTGATATTTCTCGGAGCTCTCACGGCATTGTTGTCGGCGCTCGTGCCGCTGACCCTTGTTTCGACGACCTTTCGGCGTTCGATCGTCAGCGCCGTGATTGTGCTGCATTTCGCCGCCATCGTGAACGCGACGCTGGCGGCCCATCCCGCTTCGTGGTTGATGGGCCAGCTTTGGACGCGGTTTTCGCGCCCGTATCTCGAATTCATGTATCTCAACAACGCGTACCACTTCTATTCGCCCGACCCCGGCCCCGCCAGCTATCTCTGGTTCCGCATCTTCTATGACACCGGCGCCGTCGATCCCGAAACGGGGGAGCCGAAGCTGCTCGGTCGTTGGCTGAAGATTCCGGACGTCGATGAAAAGGGCAATCATGGTTATCGCGTCGCGCTCGAGTATCAGCGTTAGCTTTCGCTCACCGAACAGGTGATCGCCGCCGAGGCCGCGCCGCCGCTCTACTTCCGCGGTCCCGACGGTAAGATGGCGCCCACGCCCGCCTTTGCGAGCCGCATCTTGAACTCCCCGGACGGCGAAATCCTCAAAAAGGAATGGAAGGGCGAAGTCCTCGGTAAAGACCCGCCCGTTTTGCCGAAGTTTGTGCTCTCCGTGCCGTTTCATCAGTTCATCGCCAACGATCAGCAGTATCAAAAACCGACGATGGCCGCCCACCGCATGTACGAGGCTTATGTGCAGCACGTCGCCCGGACGAAACACCCGACGCGCGATCTGCCCGTGCACAGCGTCAAGGTTTATCGCGTCATGCACATGATTCCGCCGTGGAACGTTTACGCCGCCGGCATGGATCCCGCCGACCCGGAGTTTTACCGCCCCTATTACATGGGCGAATACTTGCCCAACGGCAAACTCAAAGAGGTTGACGAACCGCTGCGTTATTGGCTGTTGCCGATTTTGCGCGACAACCAAAGCCTCCCCGCTTCGCCGATTCGTAGCTATGCCGCCATGCATGCGGGGGATCCCAATTGCGTCTATCTGCCGACGGAAAAGAAGTGGACCGATTTGAAGGAGGGCAAACGATGAACGCAGCCCCCAGCCCCCAACCGACCGGCGCCTGGAACGCCTGGAACGACTTCTGGTTCGAACGCCGCGACCCGACGCTGCTCGGCCTCATCCGCATTCTCGTCGGCCTGGTGACGCTTTACACGATCCTGGTGCATTCGTGGACGTTGCCCGAATTCATGGGCGCCAACGCCTGGTGCGACCTCGCTTTCCGCAAGGATGTCGTCGCCAATCGGCCGATTTTCGCCGCCTCGCTCACCGCCAGCCCTCTCGTCGGCGGCGACACGATCGGCCCCGGCCCCGCCGACGCCAGCCAGGAACAATGGGCCTTAACCTATAAGAACAATTTCGGCCTTTGGCCCCCCGCTCCGCATCCGGTCTCGCAGAAGGAAGCCGACTTCGCGATGGAGTTCCGCCAAAAGTACGGCACCGACTTCCGCTTCTACGGACTGCCGTTCCCCAAGGACGCCCGCGAACGCAAAATCTTGGAAGACTACGTCCAGAAATGGGGGCAACCCTTCCCGCCCCCCTATCCCGCAACCGACGAAGACATCGCCCGCATCGATGAATACGTTGCCCAGCACGGCGGCGACCCACGCCGACTTTACGCGCGCGGCGCCCCGGCCTTCTCCGTCTGGCTCGATGTCAGCGATCCGACCACGATGTACGTCATCCAGGGTTTCTTCGTCTTCGCCGCCTTCTGCTTCGTGCTCGGCCTGGGGACTCGGTTCTCGTCCGCCCTCGTCTGGTTCGCCAACCTTTGCTACATCCACCGCAACCCGCACATTCTCTTCGGCGTCGACACGATGATGAACGTGTTGCTCCTCTACCTGATGATCGGGCCGAGCGGAGCGGCGTTATCGCTCGACCGCGTCATCGCTCGCTGGTGGACCGGCAAGGCGTCGCCTCCAGAACCGCGCGTCTCGGCGAACGTCGCCATCCGCCTCATGCAGATTCACCTGTGCATCATTTACTTCATCTCCGGCATTTCGAAGCTGCAAGGGGGATCGTGGTGGAACGGCACCGCGGTCTGGGCCGTGCTCGGCAACTACGAATTCGCCCCCATGCACCTGGAAAAATACCATGAGGTGCTGCGTTTTCTCGCTCAGTATCAGGCGGTGTTCGAAACGCTGATCACGTCCGCGTGTCTCTTCACGTTGATCTTCGAAATTGCGTATCCGTTCCTGATCTGGAAGCCGGCGACGCGCTGGCTGTTTCTCTCCGGCGCCGTCTTCCTGCACGGCTTCATCGGCCTGTTCATGGGGCTCAAGACGTTTTCGCTCCTGATGCTGATTTTCAACATGGCCTATCTCAGGCCCGAAGAGATCAGCTGGCTGTTCGGATGGCGGGCGCGAAATCCCGAACCGGAACGAAAACCGTACCGCCAAATGGTTCGGCCCCCCGCCGAGGCGGCCGTCAAATAAGCCGCAAAACGCAACGAAAACGGGGCAAATCCGCCAGCCCGCGAACCTGCCCGCCGGCGCCCGTGTCCTTGTGCTGAGGCGCCGGCCGGGAGACTTTTCGCGGTTGCGAAATTGATTTCCGGTTGACACTTAAAAACGGGCTTCTATAATTTGGCTTACCGGACGACTGTCGTCCGCTTGATTCACGGTGCCCCTGGAAGACACCATGCGAATTTCGGCAACGATTCCGATGATTAGCGGCTGACGCTCTATCCTTCCCTCGCGGGTGGATAGGGCCAAACCGATCGGTTTGGCTTTTTTGTTTGCCGAGACGGCTTTCGGGGGTATAGCTCAGTTGGCTAGAGCGCAGCTCTGATAAAGCTGAGGTCCTTGGTTCGAATCCAAGTACCCCCACTCCAGACAGACCCAAGGGGGCGTAGCTCAACTGGGAGAGCGTCGGCTTTGCAAGCCGAAGGTTACCGGTTCGATCCCGGTCGTCTCCATAAGCCAGGACGAAAAGGATTCGAAAGTTTTTTTGACAGGTGTCTTGACGGTTTGAAGTCGGAATCGTACATCAAACCTCTCGACACGACTCGGCATCAACGGATGTCGATCATGATCTGGTCGCGAATCGTCGCCTTTCTCAAAAGGGCGTCGATTCCTGGTCAGCCTGATTCGGGCGAAACCTCCCGAAGTTTAAGACGGTTGAAATCAAAGCTCGATTCTCTCTGAGAGTCGAGGCCAGGGTTTTGTTCTTTGACAAATTGGTAGCGGCAACGAGAGTGAAGCGGTTGCTTTGC
>JBAXFO010000114.1:0-9785 GCA_037139885.1 Planctomycetota bacterium | reverse complement strand
GTAAAACGTGCGCGAGACCTGGGCGCCGCCGAAGGAGCGGTTCGTGAGCAAGCCGCCGTATTCGCGCGCGAACGGCACGCCCTGGGCCACGCATTGATCGATGATCGCGACGCTGATTTCGGCGAGCCGATGGACGTTGGCTTCGCGGGCGCGGAAATCGCCCCCTTTGATGGTGTCGTAAAAGAGCCGCCAAACGCTGTCGCCGTCGTTGGGGTAGTTCTTGGCCGCGTTGATGCCCCCCTGGGCGGCGATCGAGTGCGCCCGGCGTGGGCTGTCTTGATAGCAGAACGCCGAGACTTTATAGCCCAGCTCGGCAAGCGTGGCCGCTGCCGCCCCGCCTGCCAGACCGGTGCCGACGACGATGACGCTGAACTTGCGTTTGTTCGCAGGATTGACGAGCTTGATCTCCGATTTGTACCGCGTCCAGCGCGTATCGAGCGGACCCGACGGAGCATTCGATTCGAGTTTCATGACGTATTCCACTCTCCCCTGTCAACCGCAACGGATCGAGCCAATAAATCCCTACGAAATCCACCCCCGCCAAACCGCCACGACGATCGAACAATTCCCGACAAAGATCACGCCCGCCACGGCGTAGCCCAGCCAGCGAAACAATCCCGCCGTTCGCGGCGTATTGAGCCCCAGGGTCTGAAACACGCTGCTCACGCCATGGCTCAAGTGAATGAACAAGACGGCCTGAGCCGCGATGTAAATCAGCGAGATCGGCGTGCTCGAAAAGCCGGCGATGATCATGCCGTAAACATTGTGCCGGCCCTGTTCATCGTGCATCGCGAGAAAATTTTCGCCGCCCGCGGTCTGCGTCCAGCCGAGCGTGAAATGGGCGAGGTGATACAGGATGAACAGGAAGATGAGCAACCCCGTCTGCACCATGGTGAGCGAGGCGAACGTCGCTTGAATCGTGTTTTCATGGGCATAGCCAATGGGCCGGGCGTCGACGGACCGCTTCTTCAGCGACAGCGACACCAGCATGTGCGTTAAAAGAACCGCCAGCAGCCCAATTCGAGCGACCCAGAGCAAAGGCCCGGTCTTTTTGAGGAACAACGCATATTCGTTGAGCTTGTCGGCGCCCTGAAAGATTTGCAAATTGCCGAGCATGTGGGCGACGACGAAGCCCAGCAACATCGACCCCGTGAGGGCGACGATGACTTTGCTGCCGATGGTGGACGTCACGAGCGGCGCCAGCCACGCCCACAGGCCGCCTCGCGAAGGAAGAGTATTGGTGGGATGCTCGCGTTTGGAAGGAGCCAGGCTTGACATGTTCAATCCAGCGGAACAAGAGCGGGGAAGTTCTATTCCCATTCTAGAAGCCCCATGGCCTCATTGACAGGGGAGCGTCGCACGCCATCCGACGCGGGCGCAGCCAGAATCGGGGCGCCAAACGCGTGCGGGTCATGGATTGAAACCGGCGGCGACGGGAGGATGGACGTGCGACATGTTGTGCCGGAAAATGCAGAGCGACCGATTGCAACGATCGCTCGCCTACTTCTTCGTCTGCCACTTGTCGATCAATGCGCCGATGTTCTTGTAGCTGTAGTCGAGGTTGGCGAGTTCGCAGCCCAGTTCGATCGCTCGGGGCATTTCGCCGTTTTCGGAATAGCCCGTCGCGAGCTGGTACATCAGTTCTTTGCGATACGATTCCTCGGCCGGGCCGAGATGCTGCATGGCGTCTTCGAAATTGCGCTGGGCCAGACGCCAGTTGTTGAGGCTCTTGAAGCAGAAGCCGAGATAGATGAGGACGCGGTTCTTGTGTTTGGGATCGTTGCGGACCTTTTGCAGTTCGGTGATCGCTTCGTTATATTGCCCAACTTTGTACAGGCGGACGGACATTTCGAAGCGGGCGGCGCCGTCGGTGGGATAGCGATCGGACTTCTGCCGATAGAAAGCGAGTTCGCGGACGCTGATGTCTTTGAGGAGTTTCGTGCGGGTGGCGGCGAGGGAAGTGTTCTTGGGGTCGTCGCGCATTTGCTGTTCGCACAGAGCGAGATCGCGGCGGAACGGATCGATTTCGAGGTCGGCTGCTTCGAGGGCGAGATCGAAGTGGTTCTTGGTGGCGGCGAGGCCCTTCTTCACGATCTCGCGGGCCTTGTCGGCGAAGTCGTTGCGGCGATAAAGCTGAACGAGCGAAAGATACGTCTGCGGAACATTCGGGCTTTCTTCGATGCGGGCCAGGAACATGGCCGCCTCTTTGGCGATGCGTTGTTCGGCCATGGTCGAAGCTTCGCCCTCTTCGGGGGGGCGTTCGGCGGGGCCAACGTCTTTTTTTGCGGGGGAGACGCTTTGGCCGGTCGAAGTTTCTCCGTATTTGCCCTTGGCGATGGTGGCGCTGGCGGCCAGATCGTTGGACTTTTTGGCCGCTTCCTTGTCGTTGGGCAGTTTTTGGGCGACGAGCTTCCAGAGGGCCATCGCCTGATTGAATTGGCCGCGGGCTTCGAACATCTGGGCCATCAGACGGTTGATGACGGGATTCTTGTCGTCGATCTGCCGGGCTTGATCGAGCGTCCAGAGGGCGAGATCGTTGAGGCCGAGTTTCTCGAAGGAGGCCGCGGAGACAATGTGGGCGCGGGTGTGCCAAGGATTATGCCGCAGGATTTCTTCGGCGGCCTCGATGGCGTTGAGATACTTACTGCGTTTGAAGGCGGTTTCGAGCGTCAAGCTGGTGCGCCAAGTGGAAAGAAAAGCGAGCGGTTTGCCTTTCTTATTGTCCTTGTATTTGAGCTTTTCGGAACGGCGCAGTTCCTGGCGAAACGGAATGCTGGCCGGGTCGCGTTTGCAACAATCGATGAGCAGTTCGATGGCATAGTCGAGGTTGCCCGAAGCGAGCACTTGTTTGGCGCGCATGAACGACTTGGCGACGTTCTGCCGCTGCTCGGGCGTAAGTTTGGGAAGAGGTTCGGGCGAGTCGGCCATGCGACGACATTCCTCGAAAGGGGGCCAATGTCGTTCACGATACCAGAGTGTGCGGCCACGTCAAGGAGTTGGAACCGCGATGGCGGTTTTCATGCTTATCGAAAAGCGGCCAGGAGCCGCCGATCAGCGTTTCCGGTTCGCTTGCTCCCATTCGAGCAGCCGTTCCATGAAGGCGTCGTTCGGATTGGCGATCGGCCGGGATTTGCGCACGAAGGCGAGGGCCTCGTCGCGCGTCCAGTTGTTCTTCTTCATCAGATACGCCATGGTCACCATGCCGCTGCGGCTGATGCCGGCGAAGCAGTGGATGTACGTTGGCCGGCCCTGGCCGTGATGGCTTTCGACGAATGCGACGGCGTCTTGCAGCCACTTCAAATTCGGCGCGGGGAGCGAATCCGGAATCGTCATCATCTTATGATGCTTGCATTCGTACTCATCTTCGAACTCGCAAAGATTGAGCACGGCCACCACCCGCGGCGGCGGCTTGGGAATCAACCCGCCCATGAAGAGGCCTTTTTCGATCTCGGTGTAATTCGTGGGCGAGACCAGATCTTGTGCGACGGGAATTTGGCGATCGAGCGCACGCAACGTCACCCACGACGATAACGTCAGGGTCAATAGGGCCAGGAGAATGGTGCGGCGCGACAGCATGACATGAAAGGTAACACGTTCGGCGGCGCGAAACAACAAATCGGTCAACCTGCGGAAGTCTTCCCCTTGTCCGTATTCGGGAGATATCGGGTCCGCGTTGTCCGCAGGCGGCGACGGGTTGCGGCGCATCGCTTGCCTCGTCCGGTTTCCAATGCTACGGTTCAAGGGACAGGTCTCTTGGAACCGGAACGTGAGGCGAGACATGGCATGGCGGCTTTTTTCGCGCCGCGCGGAAACGCGTGCGATTCGCGAGCGGACGTCGGCACGAGTCCGGCTGAACGCAGAACAGCTCGAAGATCGCGTCACGCCCGCGGCGATGACCGCTTATGAAGTTAGCGCCCTCAACGTCATCAACCAGATGCGGGCGAACCCGGCGACATTCGCGAACGATCTCCGGCAACTTTATCTTGGCGGCTCCTATCAATCTCCCACGGGCTATGCCGCGTCGGATCCGATCTGGACGGATCTCCGCGCTCAAATCAACGAATCCGAATCGACGTCGAGTTGGCGGAGCGGTTTCACCTCCACGGGCGCCAACACCTTTCTGACTGTGGCCAGCGCCTTGGCGGCCCGCGCGCCGCTTGCCTGGGATGCGGCCGTGCAAGATGGCTCTGTCGGACACGACCAATGGATGTTCACGAACATGTACGCCCATTCGGTCTTCACGGCCGGGCAGGCGCCGACGCCGAGCGAATTCGCATCCAACCCGATTCCCGGCATCCCGCGCAACTTCAACGTCGCGACCGGCGATTACTTCAATTACTTCAATGGCCTGGGGCTGAACTCGGCCGCTGAAAATATCAGCTACGGTTACAACATCGGCGGCGCCACGTTCAACGCCTACAGCGCGGGCCAGATCACTCTCGACGGCTACTATCAACGCCTCGTCTATGCCGACGTCATCGGTTTCATGATGGAGTTCAACAACGGCGGCAGCAATCCCTGGGGCCATCTGCAAAACTTGACCGGCAACTTCAACGTCACCGGCATTTCGAATTTCTTCTACGAGAACCCCGTCGAAGGCACGGCCGACGGCGTCAGCGAATCGTACTTTGCGACCGAACGCTTCGGCCGCCGCAATGGAGCGAGTTACGCCAATGTGCTCGCCTATCTCGACGCCAACAATAACAACGTGTACGATTCCGGCGAAGGTTTGGCCGGCCAGGTCAGTTTCAATTTCGGCGCCGCCTCGCTCACGCTTCCCGCGACGGGTTTTTCGAGCCTGACCTTGCCGACTTCGGGAAGTTACACGGTCTCCGCCAACTATCAAGGCAACAACCTCGGTACGCAGTCCGTGATCGTCGACGGCACGAACAAGACCCTCGTTTTCCGCGTGACTTCGCTCATCGACTTGACGCCTCCTGTCAGCCAGGTGACGCGCTTGCCGGTTTACGAAACGTCGCCCAACTTTCTCGTTCAATGGTCGAGCACGGACATCGGTTCGGGCACGGCGAGCTACGACGTTTACGTCGCCGTCGATGGCGGTTCGTTCACTCTCTGGCAGAACGCGACCACGCTCACGCAAGCGACATACGCCGGCACGATGGGACATCGCTACGCGTTCTACAGCACGGCCATCGACAACGCGGGCAACCAACAAGCGACGCCGAGCGGAGCGCAAACGTCCACGGAGATTCGCGCGTTCGACGTGGCGGCTCCGAGCAACCTGGTCGCCATCGCTTCGCAGTTCACCAATAGCAGCGAGTCGTACGCGATCTTCGTCCGGCAGGCGTATCTCACGTATCTGGGGCGGACCGCCGATGCCGGGGGGTTGGCGTACTGGGTCGATCAGATGAATCGCGGGCTGGCGACCGATCAGATCATCGAAGCGAAATTCCTGGCCGCGCCGGAATATGTCTCCGCTCACGGCGGCGGCGGCTCGGCGTGGATCATCAGCCTCTATCAAGACCTCCTGGGACGCACTCCCTCCTCCCTCGAAGTCATCGGCGCTCAGGCCGCGCTGAAGGCCAGCGGATCGATGACCAGCTTCGCCTTGGGTTTCGTCAACAGCGGCGAACGAGCGGCGATTCGCATCCGCCAAAATTATCAAACGTATTTGGGCCGAACGCCCAGCGTCGGCGAGGTGAACGCCTGGGTCGATCAATTCGTGAACCGCGGCATGACCTCCGAAACCATGGCCGCCCAATTTGTCGGCTCCCGCGAATTCTTCAATCAAACAACCAAGGGAGCGAGCACGTTCTCCGTCTGGGTCGTGCAGGCGTATCAATTGGTTCTCCAGCGTACCCCTTCGGCGGGGGAAGTGTCCGCCTGGGTAGCGCGTCTCAATGCGCCTGCGAACATCGGCTCCTTCGCTCTTTCCGCGGCGAACTCCCCCGAGTCGTTCCGTTTCTTCATCACCAACGCCTACACCACGTATCTGGGGCGAACGCCCGATGTCGGGGGCATGAATTATTGGCTCGATCAAATGACGCGCCGCCTCCTCAGCGACGAGCAACTCGAAGCCCGCTTCATCGGCTCCAGCGAATACATTCTCAACCACGGCGGCGCCGGGGCCGGATGGGTCACTGGCATGTACGTGGACCTGCTCCAACGTACCCCCTCGCTCGCCGAAGTCTCGGCCTGGGTCGCTCGGCTCAACGCTGGCGCCAGCACGGAGACCGTCGCCCTCGGTTTCGCCGCCAGCGCCGAACGCGAAGGTCTGCGGGTGCGGCAGAACTATCGGACGTTCCTGGGCCGTGTGCCGTCGCCGGGAGAAGTGAACGATTGGGTCACGCAATTCACCACGCGCGGCATGACCAACGAAACCATGTCGGCCTTGTTCGTTTCGTCGCCGGAATACTTCCGCAACACCGCCAAAGGCAACGGCAACATCATCCAGTGGCTCGACGCCGTCTTCGCCGACATTCTGCATCGACCGATCACGCTTGCCGAATTGCTCGCCATCGCACCGACGATTCAGTGATTGCGATGCCTTGGAAGCCCGACGCGTCAGCGAGGGGGCACGGTTTTCGCCTGGGCCCGGTCTGAAAGACCCCGCGATCCGTCCACGTTCGATGACCCTGTCCCCTCGCTAACGCGTCGGGCTACCAAGGCTAAATTCATCCGTTGCGCCGCCGCTCGTTTCGCGGTTCACTTCTCAGGGCAACGTTCTAAAATTCCCGCATGCAGGCCCCCAAGGAGGAAGCCGTGGACCGTCTTCGCATTGGCGCGGTCAGCTATTTGAACACCAAACCGCTGATCCACGAACTCGATCGCCTCGCCCCGGAGGCGGAGTTGATTCTCGATTATCCGAGTCGGTTGGCCGACCGACTGCAAGCCGGGGGCCTCGAAGTGGGGCTCATTCCGATCGTCGAATATTTCCGGGCCGGGTCGTATCGCCTGGTGCCGGGGATCAGCATCGCCAGCCAAGGGCCGGTGCTCAGCGTGACGGTTTTCAGCCGAACGCCCTGGGAGCAGATCCGCCGTCTCGCTCTGGATGAAGGCTCGCGAACGAGTGCGGCTCTGGCCCAAGTCATTATGCGGCACCGCCATGGCATCCAACCGGCGCTTCAGCCGTTGCCGATGGACGCCGAACCCGACCATCTCGATGTCGACGCGGTCCTGCTCATTGGCGATCGGGCGATGCATGCCTGTTTGCCGGGCTTTCCGTATGCGTTCGATTTGGGTCAGGAGTGGCAGGACTGGACCGGTTTGCCGTTCGTCTATGCGGCGTGGGCGGTGCGTGAGGGAGTCGAACTCGGGCCGGTCGAGAAAGCCCTTCATGAGGCGAAACGTCTGGGTCAAATGAACGCAGGCCCCATCGCCGCCCGCGAGGCGAAGATTCTCGGGCTCGATGCGGGCTTCTGCCGGCGCTATCTGACGAACATCATTCGCTACGATCTGGGCTCGCGCGAACTGGCGGGCATGCAGAAATTCGCCGGGCTGGCGCGCGACCTCGAACTGGCCCCGCGCGATGTGTCGATCGCATTTTACCAGGCCCCCGTGGCTGCTTGATTCGTGGCCAATCCAAGGGTTCCTTCCATGTACGACATCGCTTCCATTCTCGCCAAAGCCGTCGCCGGCGAACGCCTCTCGTCCTCGGAAGGCGTGCGCTTGTTCGACTGCAAAGATCTCGTCCGCCTGGGGCAAGCCGCCGACGCCGTCACGCGCCGGCTTCACCCCGAAATGACGCGTACGTATAATATCGACCGCAACATCAACTACACGAACGTCTGCGCCGCCGTGTGCGACTTCTGCGCTTTCTATCGCAAAGCGGGCGACGACGATGCGTATGTTCTCACTCCCGAAGCCCTGTACAAGAAGATCGACGAAACGATCGCGCTCGGGGGCGATCAGGCGTTGCTCCAAGGCGGCAATCACCCGTCGCTGAAGCTCGAATGGTATGAAAACATTTTGCGCGATCTGAAAGCGCGCTACCCCGCTTTCAACCTGCATGCCTTCAGCGCCCCGGAAATTTGGCACTTCCATAAACTCAACAAACTGCCGCTGCGCGACGTGCTCGTGCGTCTTAAAGCGGCGGGCATGGGAAGCCTTCCGGGAGGGGGCGGCGAAATCCTCGTCGACCGCGTGCGTGAGGCCGTCACCGTCAACAAGTGCCTCACCGAAGAATGGCTGGACGTGCATCGCACCTGGCACGAACTCGGCGGCCGATCGACCTGCACCATGATGTTCGGCCACATCGAGACCCCCGCCGAACGCATCGAGCACCTCCTCCGCCTTCGCGAACTGCAAGACGAAACCGCCGGCTTCACCGCGTTCATTTGCTGGACGATGCAACCCAACCAGACCGCCCTGGCCCACCTTCCTCCGGTCGGCTCCTTCGAATACCTCCGCACGCAAGCAATCGCCCGGTTGTTCCTCGACAACATCCCCAACATCCAATCGTCCTGGGTGACGCAAGGTTTGAAAGTCGGCCAACTCGCACTCTTCTACGGGGCGAACGACATGGGCAGCCTGATGATCGAAGAGAACGTCGTCGCCTCCGCCGGCACCGTGCATCACCTGACGCTCGAACAAATCAAGAGCGCCATCCGCGAAGCCGGCTATGTGCCCCGGCAGCGAAACGTCTTCTATCAAATGATCGACGAAGCTCCGCTCGCCGGGAGCGTGACATGATCGTCGTCGATCAACTGGTGAAGTCGTTTCGCGACCTGCGCCGCGGCGAAGTGCATGCTGTCGACCACGTCAGCTTCCGCGCCGGGCCCGGCGAAATCCTCGGGCTGCTCGGCCCCAACGGAGCCGGCAAAACGACGACGATGCGCATCCTCTGCACCGTCCTCAAACCGACCGGCGGCTCCGCGACTCTCGCCGGCTTCGATGTCGCCACTCAGCCCAGCCAAGTCCGCCAAAACATCGGCTTCCTCTCCGCCAACACCGCCCTTTACGACCGCATGACGGCCTGGGAACTCGTCGATTTCTTTGGCCGCCTTTACGGCCTCAGCGACGAACGCCTCAAACAGCGCATGGAGGCAGTCTTCACGGCCCTGCAAATGAACGACTTTCGCGACATGCTCGGCGCGAAGATGTCGACCGGCATGAGGCAGAAGGTCTCGATCGCCCGGGCCATCATTCACGATCCGCCCATCATGATCTTCGACGAAGCCACGCTCGGCCTCGATGTCCTCGTCGCTCGTGCCGTGCTCAACACCGTGGAAGAATTAAAAGCCCAGGGGAAGTGCATTTTGTTCTCGACGCACATCATGCGCGAAGTCGAGAAACTCTGCGACCGCGTCGCCATCATCGCCAAAGGCCGCATCCAGGCCATCGGCGCCCTCGATGAGCTCCGCGAGAAGCATGGCGAACAAGATATGGAAGAACTCTTCTTCCGCCTCGTGTCGTAAGCAGCCCATTACGCTTCGTCTTTGCCCTGCTCGAAAAAATGCCGAGCCGCCCGCCCGCTGATGCTGCCCAACCGCACCAATTCCGCCGCGATCAATTCGACCGCCCGCCAGTGCTCATCTTGATTGAGAAGATGTTCGGTTTTCGCCAAGAGCCGCCGCTCCAATCTTTCGGCGCGTTTGTCTCCCGCTCGCCGAATCGCCAACTGCCGAACGTACGCCAGGTCGCGACGCGCTCCCTCCCAGCCATTAGTCCCCGAATATTTCGCCTCGGCCGCCAATCCGCCGAGCGCGATCAACATCTCTCGCTCCAACCAATCTTCCGTGGGCCGCACGGGCGTTTTGCCGAACTCGCAAACTCCCAAATTTTCGCGATCCGGCAAGACGCTCACCTGCATCACGCCACGGCCC